>CAIWHI010000600.1 GCA_903912435.1 uncultured Bacteroidota bacterium
ACAGTGTATTTAATTGCACCAAATCCTTAATTGGGCTTAGGTCACTGATTTGATTGCCAATTAATGAAAGGTTCTGCAATCCGGTTAGGGCCTTAAGTTCATCAGCTATCCTGCCAAGGTCTGAAATAGCACAATTCCAAAATGACAATCCGCTTACCTCGCCCTTGGCATTTATTGTATAGCTTCTACTAATGGCATCAAATTCCTCTCGTTTATCCAGCTTTCTTTCCAGCTTTTCCTCAATCCTCTCTATTATTTCCCGATCAGTCATGATTTATATATTATGGTGGTGATAAGGTGTAAATATAGTTAATTATGGGAAATGTGATATTGTAAGTTAGAATCAGGATTTACAGGATTTTAAGATTTACAGGATGTTTTCGTTTCTATTCGAGCTTTAGTACTTGTGGGGGTTTACAGTTTTTGGATCAGAATAAACGGAATTAAAGAATTTTCAGAATTGGGGCGGGGTTGCAAATTCATTACATTTTACAAATTCTCCTGGTTCTTTAATTCTGTAAATTCTGATTCTAACATTTCCGGATGTCCCTGTCGGAACATCACGGAACAACATCGCTATCACAGCTAACAGCCAAAAATTACTGTCAGAAACGTTAAGATTCGACACCTTCTCCTTGGGAGTGTCTAATTTGTTGCACAAAATTCTTTGAAAATGACATGGCCAACCCCTACATATCTCAAAATTACTGTCATAAACGGCAGGATACGGCACCCTCTCCCTTGGAGAGGGCTGGGGTGAGGCCTCCGATTGGCTATCTAAATTTTGCAGCAAGTACCCAAAAAACAATACTTGTCAATGGCAGAGGGCCGGGGTGAGGCCTCTGGTTCGGACTTTCAATTTTTAATTGGCTTGGGGCAAGGGTTCAGGCTTTTGTACTTCGAATTCCTGTCGCAGACAGGCTGATTTGGTAGACACGGGTGATCCTATCGGAACACCCGCGCCAGGTGCGGGGATGGGTAGTTTATAAAATACAAAAGCCACCGGTATCGGTGGCTTTTGGGAAATGGGATAAAATAATATTAACCCTGGAGGGCTGCTGCACCACTAACGATTTCGGTAAGCTCGGTGGTGATGGCGGCCTGGCGGGCACGGTTGTATGAGATTTTAAGGGATTTCAGCAGGTCGTTGGCATTTTCACTGGCCTTGTCCATTGCGGTCATCCTTGCACCATGTTCCGATGCGTTGGCATCGAGTATGGCTTTGTAAACCTGGGTATTCAATATCTTAGGCATCAATTCTTTAAGCAATACATCTTTAGATGGCTCAAATATGAAGTCGGTTGATTTTGCACCCGGTTTTGGTTCGGTTTTTGGTATTGGCAGGTAAGGCTCGGCTATAAATATCTGTGTTGCCGCGTTTTTAAACTGGCTATATACCAACTCTACACGGTCGTATTTTTTCTCCAAAAATGCTTCCTGGGCATATACTGCTGCACGGCGCACATTGTCGAAACTAAGGTCGGAGAAGATAGTCCAATAATTATCTATGAGCTTGTAGTTATTGCGCTGGAAATATTCATAACCTTTTTTACCGAGTGGTAAGATGGTTACGTTACCCTTTGCTTCCTGGCTGGCATATTTGCTGCGGATAACCTCACGGGTCATTTTGATTACATAGGCATTGTAACCACCACAAAGGCCACGGTCGCTGGTGATAGGTATCATCAGGATGCGCTCTGCAGGGCGTTCTTCAGCTAAGGCCATTCCGCCATCAGATGATGAACCACTTACTATATTGCTCAGCATCTCCTGCAACTTCTGCGCATAGGGGCGCATCTGGATAATGCTATCCTGGGCACGGCGCAGTTTTGCAGCACTCACCATTTTCATCGCCTTGGTGATTTGCTGGGTAGATGTTACTGATTTTATCCTGTTCCGAACCTCTTTGAGTTGTCCTGACATATTATTATTTAATAAAAATGGTAATTTCGGTGCAAAATTAGGAATTTATTGGTCAATAAAAAACAGAGTGAGCATCAAATTTTAAGGATTTCATTGTTCATTTGTTAAATATTGGGCCTCCTTATGGCATATTCCGTTATTAATTATGGATTTGTTACTTTTGGCTCTACTCAAATCCTCTGATGTCTGTAAATTCTACCAACTCTGATAAAGACCTGTCAACCAATACTGAAACCCCTGCACCCAAAAAATCGGTAATCCGTGAGTGGCTTGATGCCGCGCTTTTTGCCATTGTGGCTGCTACACTTATCCGAATTTTCTTTTTCGAGGCTTTTACAATTCCTTCGGGAAGTATGGAGGGTACTATGCTGGTAAATGATTATCTGTTTGTAAGTAAGATGGCCTATGGTGCCAGGATACCCATGACCCCGCTGGCTATCCCATTGGTTCACAATACCTTGCCATTGGTAGGGGGTAAGTCGTATTCGGAAGCAGTGCACTGGAATTATCACCGCCTACCGGGTTTCGGGCATGTGGAGCGCAATGATGTGGTGGTATTTAATTTCCCTGCCGGGGATACGGTGATCACCGAAATGGCTGATGACGATTATTACAGGGTGTGCCGCAGTAGTAGCAGGGCAGAGGTGTGGGCCAATTATAACATCATCACACGGCCTGTGGACAAGGAGGAAAATTATATAAAACGCTGTGTGGCCATGCCGGGCGATGTGCTGGAAATAAAAGATGCAAGGGTATATATAAATGGGGTGCCTGGCAAACTTTACCCTCATTCGAAGTTGAACTATAGGGTGAGGACAACAGGCATGAACGACGCACCCCAGGTAGACGGGCAACTGGAGCAGATAGACCAGAATATTTATAACCTGGAAAATTGCCAGGTGGATATGGTGAAAAAAGCTCCTAATGTAGCCTCGGTGGAGGTGATGAAATATCCGGCACATTATGCGCCTATCTATCCTGGTGATTGGGTGTTTCCGCATGATACGGTGAATTTTAAGTGGAACAGGGATAATTTTGGGCCAATGACGGTGCCTAAGGAAGGGGTGACGGTGACCTTGAATCCCCAGAATATTGCGCTATACCGTAGAATTATTCGTAATTATGAGGGGAATACCCTGGAGGAAAGGGATGGTAAATTTATCATTAATGCCAAGGAGGCTAATACCTATACTTTCAAAATGGATTATTACTGGATGATGGGGGATAACCGGCATAATTCGCTGGATTCGCGCTATTGGGGTTTTGTACCACAAGACCATATTGTGGGCAAGGCGTGGTTTGTATGGCTGAGTTATGGTAAGGATGGGATTAGGTGGAAGCGATTATTGAGGGGGATTCATTCGTTGGAGTAGTTTTTGTGGAAATATAAATTTGTATATGGTGGGTGGTGTGCCTAAATTTGTTATATAATTGGGGGTGATTTGGCTAAAGCCATATACGAGATTACTTTAATCCCCTGCCTAAAGGCCGGGGCTACTAAAAAAATAGGCTTTGTGAATGTGGCTACGGGAAATTTAGCCTATGCCTTTTGGCAAGGCCTAAGAAATATGATAGTCTATGCTTGATGGCTATGGCTTTGAAAAAAAATCTAAAAATATTTTACCTAATACCAGTAAAAAATGGAAAGGCTAAGACTGGATAAATATTTGTGGGCAATTCGCATTTTTAAGACCCGAACCCTGGCTACTACGGCTATTGATGAGGGTAAGGTGAAATTTAATGCGCTGAATGTAAAACCATCGCGCCCTGTATCCATTGGCGACCAATATACTATTAGGACTCCCGACCGTAAATGGACGATTGAGGTAACGGGCCTGATTGAGAAACGGGTAGGGTATGAGGAGGCGATTAAGAATTATATTGACCATACCACAGAGGAGGATAAGCAACTGAACCACCATGTGGGCACCAGTTTCTATACCGGTAAAAGATTAAGCAAGACTGGGCATCCCACCAAGAAGCAGAGGCGGGAGATTGATGAGTTTTTTGGGGAGGGGATGGAGTAGGTGTAGTGATCGTTCTGAGGTTGTTTTAGAGATTAGGTGGGATTTACGAAGTGAAAAATTAGTTATCTTTCTCCTTATTAAGAATATTAACAGCTAGAGCCCATGCATGTTCAAACCATTTATAGGTCAATTTGGCTTTAATCTCATTTATTTTAATGGAATAGTTTTTCATTTCTGTATTTTCGTTAATCAAAACTGTGGTTCCAATTATTCCAAGGGTAAAAGATAAATTCGAGGCAGGTGTTTTTTTAGTTTTATATATAACAATGTCGCTTAGCAAAGGGAAAAGAGTCCCAGATTTCCTTAGCTCGGCAAATTTTTCTAAATCAAAAATTGATCTAATTTGAATTCTGTCTTTTAAATCTGGATTGTCTTCAAGAAGGTTTTTAAGATTTTCAAAGTGGTGATTCTCCATTGAAGTTAGTATGTAATTAAAATATTTGTTGTTTTTCTTTATTTCTTCTATGTTTTCTGGTAGATATTTTGAAGGCCAGAATAAAGAATCTGTGATGCAAAATGTATGGACTTCGTAATGTGATTTGCCAAATTCTAAATCAAGTAATTCCTCATCTTTGATTAGGTAATCAGGAGTTATATCAGCATTCCTTTTTACAGTTTTTTGTAAAGTCTGTTTGGTGTTATTTATTTTAGAGATCTTACCTTCGGCTGAATTCATTGATATGATTTTTTTAATATTGTCTATGAAATCTTGTGGTAAACTAGAGTGGTTATTAATATATTTATCCCAATCTTGATGATGATAGATGAATTCTAAAAATATTTTAGTTATGGCAGTGCCTTTTTTTATTTCAGTAAATTCTCCATTTTGTATGAAATTTGAGAAATAGGTATTTAGCTTAGAGTTGGTGGTTTTTGTATTATGGTTGGAGTGATTTGCCTGGTTTTCAATCAAAATTGTTTTAATAAGATCCTCAATCAAATCTTCTCTATGTTGTAAATTAATGTAGAAATCCAAATCATTGCTTAACTGTCTTTTTGAGATGTTTTGATATTTATAAAAGACTTCTAATAAAAGTCTATATTCCAGATCTAAAGCGTCTTTCATTTTTTAGTAATAATTTTATAACAATTTAATAAAATAGAGGTAAAGATAAAATTATTCTTTGGATTTTAATGGACAAATGTAAATCATGTCATTTTATAATATCAGCGTAGGCAAATTGAATTTAGAGGTAATAATTTGATAACATTCTATGTTACCAAATTGTATTCCTTAGTTTACTGGAAGGTTGGGAAATTGATAACATACTATTATTTTAATATTCGGTATATTTTTTAGGCTTATTATTGGCTAAATTTGGTATAGTATCGTGAGTTAATAATAAATCAATAGTAGTCGAGTAGAAATTAGTTAATCATCTAAAACTGAAAACTATGTTACAAGCTCTTACTCAATATCCGGTAATAAATGGATTTTTGCCAATATTCCTAAACCCTATAATTGGTAAGGGAACTTTTAACTTTCTAAAGGATCTAAAATTAGAAGCCTTAAATAGAAAGTATGCCCAAAGTGGCTACGGTTTAAAGGACAATCATCGCATTAGGTACAAAGTAGGTCTTAATTCACCAATTCAGCCATTAGTATTGGATATGTCAAATGTAGTCAATGTTATTTGCGAGTTGAATCACCCAACCGGTACCTTTTCTGTTAAGCACTTAAAAGTTTGTGATACAAACTCATCGTTGTCGGTATTTGATGACATATTGCCTGAAATGATTAAGGCTGTTGAGCATACCGAGTTCAAGTATATTTCATTTCCAATTATTGCCAATTTGAACAAGAAGGAATTAAATATTAAGTTGGCTATAAAGCTTGCGTACCTGGATTTTGAGTTAGATACAAATGATTTGGATGAAATGAATAAGGTTTTTGTTGAAGCAGGTATTGACTACACTATACAGTCAATAAAAGAGGTTGTTAGTTCCAGAGAACTTTTAGAAATTTGGGTAGATAATTTTTTTAGTTGCACCTTTATTTATACGAAAGAAGGTGGTGCAGGAGCAATGGTTAAAGCGAAGAATCAATTTGCAGTTGAAGCATCTAATGCGGCCAATTCTGTTTCCAACCTTTTTCTCTCTAGTTTAAGGTCGAGATTTTTCAATTTGTTTATGTATTCCCGGTCGCTAACACTACGATAATTTGATGACTCTGACCCGTATGTCCTGTACTGATAAAGAAGGTGAAATTGATGGTAAATTTCACCTTCTTTATCCAATTTAGGTTTGGTAAAAAAGAAAGAAAGCTTGTTTAATAAAGAAAATGTATTCGCCATCTTATGTGAATTTTTTGGTGGTTTTATTTGGAGGGCAAAGGTATCTCAATTCTAAATCCTACAAATTAATTGTGGTTAGTTTCCAAAAAATTAATATTGGAAAAATACCTTTTTAGACATTGAAAAATTTCATTTTGGGGGAAATGGCTTGGGGTTATGAATTGGGCTGTTGCATTTTGAAGACCTTCTAAGAAGGAGATTTATTTGCAGTTCCGGATG
>CAIWHI010000601.1 GCA_903912435.1 uncultured Bacteroidota bacterium
GGAGCAGTGCTAATACATGTTCCACCGAATGAATAAGTAATTAATGAAGTTCCTGCACCAATACCAGTTACAATACCTGTTGATGTACCAATTGTTGCTATACCTGTATTGCTGCTCATCCAGGTGCCACCAGTAGTGGCATCGGTTAAGGTAGTGGTGGAAGAAGCGCACAAACCGGAAGCACCACTAATAGGCGCAATTGTGAAATCATTCAAAGTAAAAGTTGTCATGCAGCCACCCGGCATGGTATAAGTGATAATTACGGTTCCGGTAGCTACCCCTGTAGCAATACCACTAGTTGCATTTATCGTGGCTACGGCAGTATTACTACTGGTCCAATTTCCTCCGGCAGATGTATTTGACAATGTGATAGTAGCACCTGTACAAACCGTTGAAGATCCTGTAATAGTTGCAGGTAAAGGATTAATGGTAATAAGTGTAGTGGCAGAACAACCTGCAGAATTGGAATAGGAAATTGTAGCTGTACCTGCTGCAATACCTGTAACTACACCGGTTGTTGCATTAACTGTTGCAAAAACGGTATCAAATGTGCTCCAAAAGCCACCAATTGTAGCATTGCTTAAAGTGGTATTGGTGCCGGGGCAAACTTGTGTAAATCCGGTATTTGGAGTAAGTGAGGTAATCATCACCTTACGGATGCGCTGGTTGATATTATCGCATACATAGATGCTGCCATAACCATCAATTGCCAGTCCATAAGTTAAATCTAACTCGGCTGCAGTAGCAGGACCATAATCGCCATACCAACCCCTGACACTGGTGCCCGCGAAGGTAGTAATGATACCAGAAGGGTCTACTCGCCTTACCACACTATTTGCCCGATCACCTATATACACATTACCCAATGGATCAACACAAACGCCATAAGGCTCTTTGAGGTGGGCATCGGTTGCAGGGCCGCCGTCCCCATCATATCCGTCAGTTCCAACACCAGCTATAGTGGTAATAATTCCAGATGCGTCTACTTTTCTAATTCTAACATTATTTTCATCATCAATAAACACATTGCCATATTGGTCGCAAGCAACACCTGTAGGGTGGTAAAGTCCGGCAGCAGTTGCAGGGCCGCTATCACCACCAAAACTACTTACACCAGTGCCTGCAAATGTTGTAATGATACCATTTACATCAACCCTGCGAATAGCACTGTTGAAGAAATCCACAATATAAATATTGCCACTAAGGTCAGTACCCACACCCTGGGGGCGGTTAAGTTGTGCCGTTAATGCATCGCCACCATCACCACTATAACCAGATGTTCCGGTGCCTGAAAAGGTTCTGATAATTCCTGAATTGTCAATTACCCTTATCTTGTGGTTAAATTCATCGGCAATATAAATATTGCCATACAAGTCAACTGCCACGCCATTAGGACCATTTAATTTGGCATTTGATGCTGCACCGCCATCACCACTATTACCAGCAGTTCCAGTTCCGGCTATTGTAGAAATAATACCTGCCGGAGTCAATTTACGAACACGGTGATTATCCTTATCAGCAATGTATACATTACCATATGCATCTACGCCTACGCCAATTGGGTTATTTAGTGCTGCACTAGTAGCCGCACCACCATCACCACTATAACTCTGGGCACCATTTCCCGCTACAGTAAATATTTCCCATGTATTACAAGTTGCTCCGCCTACTGAAATTACCTTAGTTGTGGTTGCAGAACCACATGTATTGGTGGCTATATAGGTAATTGTTGCAGTACCTGTGGAAATACCGGATACTATGCCAGAATTGGACCCAATAGTAGCAACCGAAGGATTGCCACTACTCCATAAACCATATGGTACTGTTTCATTAAGCGTCATAAATAAGCCGGAATAGACCAAGCCTGGTCCGCCAATAAGACCGGAAGATGGGGTGGTTTCAACTTTTACAATTTTAGTTGCTAATGCACTTGCGCAGGTACTGGGCAAGGCATAGCTTATGATTACAGTTCCCGGACTAATGCCAGACACCACACCTGAACTAGTTACTGTAGCGATAGCAGTGCTGCTGCTCGACCAGCTTCCTCCGGTACTTGCATTTGTAAGTGTAGTACTTGACCCATTACAGAATCTTGTATTGCCTAAAATTGAACTAACAGTGACTGATGGGGCAACAGTAATTATTCGAGTATCAGTACCGGTACCACAATTGAAAACCACTGAATAAGTGATAATTGCAGTTCCCACATTGATTGCACCCACGAGACCTGTACTTTGGTTAATTGAAGCTATTGAGGAATCATAAAAAGAGGAAGATCCATCACTAATGCCTATTGACGAAATCATATTAAATTCCAGCAAAGAAATCCTGTACTTCCTCAAAATAACATTTGGGGATGATATTAGAGATTTTCAAATGGTAAAAATATAA
>CAIWHI010000602.1 GCA_903912435.1 uncultured Bacteroidota bacterium
AGTGCAGGTGCTGGCAGTGTGGTTACTGCCACTCCATCAACAACTACAATCTATACAGTTAGCGGAACAGATGTAAACCGTTGTGTGGGTAATGCTACAGTTGTGGTTACAGTAAACCCCATACCTCCTGCACCAGTAACAAGCCCTAGGACTTATTGTCAAAATGATGTAGCTACAGTACTCTCTGCTACTGGTGCTTCCTTGCTTTGGTACACAGTTCCAACAGGTGGAGTGGGTACAGGTGTCGCACCAACCCCATCTACAGCCACAGCAGGCACTACTACCTGGTATGTAAGCCAGACAGTAGGCGGCTGTGAAAGCCCAAGGGCACCTCTAACCGTAACGGTTAATTCACTGCCCAATGTAATTGCCGTCCCGGCAGGAGCTACTATTTGCTATGGCAAAACAATATCATTAAACTCAGGTGGTGCACTAACCTATACCTGGTCCCCCTCCACATGGTTGAGCGTAAGTACAGGCATAAGGGTAACTGCGGCACCAACAACTACTACTACTTATACAGTAACCGGTACCGACCTTAATGGCTGCAAAAATACGGCTACCGAAACCGTTACCGTTAATCCATTACCAATTATAACAGTTGTTCCAAATACTGCCATTTGCTTTGGTTCGAGCCAAACAATTACTGCAAGTGGTGCACTTAACTATACCTGGAGTCCGGCAGATAATTTGAGTAGCAGCATAGGTCCATCGGTAATAGCAACACCATCTGTTTCTGCAATATACTCTGTAACAGGAGTAGATGCGCAAGGCTGTATTGGCACCGGTGGTGTAACCATAGTAGTGAATCCAATCCCACCCCCACCTACTGTAAATACACCCGTATTTTATTGCCAATCGGCACCCGCTGTGCCACTGGTAGCCGTTGGTACCAACCTGCTTTGGTACACCACACCAACCGGAGGAACTGGTAGCCCTACCACCCCTACACCTAATACTGCAATAGTAGGTACTACCTGGTGGTATGTGAGCCAAACAATAAATGGCTGTGAAAGTCCACGCGATTCTATAGCCGTAATAGTAACTATTAATGCAATTACTGATTTCGACTTTACTATTAAATATGGCTGCCAACTGGATACTGTAATCTTTAACAACCTATCGCAGTATGCCTATAAGTATATCTGGTATTTTGGAGATAGGGATGGATTGACTGATACTAGCACTAACCCAGTGCATTATTACCGTGCAAAAACCTATGACGAAAGCTACCTGGTAAAACTGGTTGGCTTTAATCCGGTATGTTTTTCTGATTCTACAACAAAGACGCTTACACTATTGGGTATACCGCCAATACACTTCCTGAAAAATGTGACTATTGACCAAACCATTGATCTGGGCAGCAGCATACAGCTCAACAGTGATGGTGCGGTAAAATACCTGTGGCAACCACAGGATGGTACCCTAAGCAACCCAAATATCAATAATCCGGTAGCAACACCTACTGATAAAATTACCTATACCGTTTATGGCTACGATAGGTATGGCTGCGAAGACTCTGCATTTGTAACCCTTGATGTAATCTATGATGATAGCGAATTCCTTCCTTCAGCCTTTACTCCTAATGACGATGGATTGAATGATGTATTCAGGATAGGTAACCTCAAATACAGCAAACTGGAAGAATTCAGGATATTTAACCGCTGGGGCCAATGCGTATTCTATACTACCGACCCTAAACAGGGATGGGATGGTAAGTTTAATAATGTTCCCCAGGATATGGAGACCTACCAATATTTAGTAGTCATCAGCCACCCTGACCATACCCACCGGGTAATGAAAGGGAATGTGACTCTGGTCAGATAGCGAGAGAGATAGAATTAACAAAGCCGGCTGGGATGCCGGCTTTGTTGTTTTTGTAATATCCTACAGCCATTTCATATATTTTTCCATTACATCTTTATGTGGTGTAAGTTTGCCTTCTTTGGTATCTTTTAATCCCTGTTTGATTGAGGAAATTGCATTTTCGCTTTAGTTATCCCACCAATCATATTCCTGTTCTGAATCCAGTAATGATTTTACCATCTTTAATGATTTTTCATCTGCATGGGCTATTTACATTTTCACCTTTTCTCGCAATAATTCTATGGAAGTCATAAACTAGTATATAAGCAAATTTAATTGTTTTGATTGAATTTCCCACGTGCCTAATCACTCAAATTCCATGCAACTCACCTCCTACACAAATTGACATAATTACCTTAGGATTGATGATTAAATAAAGTCAACCATATGGCGTAGGAATTTTTCAATTTTGCAAGGTACAAAATCCGCGAATAATGAATTATTTAAGGAATTTTGTAACACAGCAAAAATGGAAAAGAGCAAGTCAGATGGTTGACTTTATTTAATCATCATTCCTCATTATCTACTACCTTTGCAGCGTTTTATAAATTTTAATTAATAATGCCTGAGATAAAGCCTTTTTTAAGACTAAGTGGATTGGAACCACTAATTGTGCGCCCCGAAACGAATTTTGTGAACGTAGGTGAACGTACCAATGTTACGGGTTCGAAAAAGTTTGCACGACTGATAAGGGAGAGCAAATATGAGGAGGCACTAAGTGTGGCCCGCCAGCAGGTGGAAAATGGTGCGCAGGTATTGGATATCAACATGGATGATGCCCTGCTTGACGGGGTTCAGGCTATGACCACCTTTGTGAACCTACTACAGGCTGAGCCGGATATCGCCAGGATACCTATTATGCTCGACTCTTCTAAGTTTACCATCATTGAGGCAGGTCTTAAATGTATACAAGGTAAGTGTATTGTGAATTCCATAAGCCTTAAAGAGGGTGAGGAGAAATTTATAGAGCAGGCCGAAATTTGCAGGAGCTATGGAGCATCTGTAATCGTAATGGCTTTTGATGAAAGCGGACAGGCTGATACACTGG
>CAIWHI010000603.1 GCA_903912435.1 uncultured Bacteroidota bacterium
TAAAGTTACCTGCACACTCTAAAGCGTTAGAGCCACATGACCAGGCACCACCTACTGCATTAAATGTTAGGTTATTGAATTTGCTGCTGCCTGTCATTCCTCCGCTCAAAGTAATAGATCCACCGCAAGCATTTGTACTATTGAAATTTACAGTACCATTATTATGAATAAAAGTACCACCTACATTTGCCCAACTACCTGCTACGTTTAAAATTGCAGGTGCTGTAAACGAACCTGCATTAACTGTGACATTACCATTAAATGTGAATGGTGATGTGCTACAAGTAACATTGCTTTGAATAATCCAATTGGCTGATGTAGCAAATGATGCAGGATGAGATCCTGTTCCACCAGGACTTGACCACCATGTGTTTAAATTAGATGCATCACCACCTGCTGGGTCTGAATAATAGCTGGATGTACCCACTACGAAATCTACTGCCATAGTTTGACTGGCAGCAGAGCATGAATTCGAATTAATACCACCCCAATTAAGATTCCCCATATTAGGCCTTAGTGTATAACCAACTAAGCAATTACAATTGCTACCCGTACCGGTAAGTTCTATTCCTGCAGAGGCACTACAATTGCTAACACCACATGATGAATTACCAACTAACCAAGTCTGGCCACTGGTAGCATCAAATGTGGGACCATAAACAGTTCCGGTCCTTAATGCATTGGCCACCGCAGTTGCAATAACTGCATTGGTACATTGCTTACCTACAGGGTCATTACTTCCATAAACCCTGAAAGAGCTATAAGTATAGCATGAAAGCAATGATGCTCTATAGGTATCCCATGCATTACAAGCAGTAGCAGTTGGTGCCGTACCACTAGTAAATGACTGACTGTAGGTAAGTGTTGTGGTTTGCCCGATAGCATTTACACCCCATCCAAGGAATGCAAACAACACAATCATTTTTGCAAGGTAAAATCTCTTCATACTTGTATTATTGTTTAATTTATTTAACAAAGGCGGCGCGGAGTTTCCGGCAGGGTTCATTAGTCCAGTTTGGAAAAAAGAATAAATTTTGTTCATACGCATGATTTAAAATCAATTAAACAATGATCAAGTTACAAGGATTACAAAACTATATAAACACCCCTTAAAAGACGGCATTACCCTCCCTTTTAAAAAGCGGTTTATTAATTATCAGGCTAAAATACAATTATTCCCAATAAAAAGTAGAAAACGTTAAAAAAAACAAGAAAAAAGTTCTCCATTCCTTAATATTCAAAATACATTTCACATACAATCTTCAAAACATGGCTTTGAAATTGAGATATTATATTATCTGTTATGTTTTCAATACTTTGAAGAAAGCTGAGAAAATACAGGCCCATTTTTTCAATGCAAATATTCCTAATCCCATATCATTATTATGGTTACATCTCAAATCATTAAACCACGAATTGGTGTTTGCTGGTAAAATACCATAGCCTTAATGGTCATGAATTGAATTCCTACGCCTGCCGGCTTAAAAATATTTAACAACCTAAACCCAACAATTTGTTATAATAAATAGTTAGATAACCATTCTGTTATCTTCTTTTCGTTATTTTTGCCAGCATTTGAACTTATAATATGCGTGTATCAAAAGAGGTTAGAATAGGACTGTTGGTGTTTATCACCGGTGTTATTCTCTTCACCGGGTTTTATTTATTGAAAGGCGCTGACTTATTTTCTACAGAAAATAAGTATTACTGCTATTATACCAACTTAAACGGCCTCATTAACTCATCACCTATCCAACTGAATGGCCTGAATGTGGGCCATATTGCCAAAATGGAACTGGCAGGTAACAGGGGTGTTAAAGTGACCATCACACTTAGTAAAACTATACAATTAACCAAAGGCACCATTGCCGGTATCAATGCCGCCGACCTCTTGGGTTCCAAAAGCATTAAGCTTACCCCCGGCCCTGGCCCCGAGATATTAAAAGACGGTGAAGAATTATTACCCGCAAGTGAAGGTGGCGCAGTAGAAAATATCTCAGGTGAAATAACACCAAGGCTTCAGGAACTTAAATCAACCATCATAGCAATAGATACTGCCCTTGCCGGATTCAATGCAGTAATGGGTGCCCAAAACCAAAAAGCTATTGCAGCAGCTATACAGTCTATTGTAATTACGGCAGATAACCTGGCCAAAATGAGTGCCACATTAAATAAGGAATCTGGCGAAATCACCAGCTTGCTGCACAATGCCAATAGCATAAGTGCTAATCTGGCAAATAGTAATGATACCATTAAGAGAATACTGAGCCATGTAAATAATATTACCGGCCAACTGGCCAATTCCCCTATTCAAAAAACCCTTACCGAATTGCAAAGTGCATCAGCATCATTGGAGAGCATAACTAAGAAGATTAATAATAATGAAGGCTCCCTGGGCATGCTCATTAATAATAAGGACATGTACAACAATCTTAACAGCTCCATTATCTCCATACATGCCCTCACCGATGACCTTAAAGCCCATCCAGGGCGGCACATTAATGTAAGTGTGTTCGGAAAAAAAAGCAGTAAGGAATAAATCATCAAAATTGGCTGGATATCTTTCTCTTATACACGGTACAAATTCTATGAATACCCCAACAGCTAAAGTATTTTGCTATATTCTTAGAATGAGAAAGAACAATAAACTAACTGGATATTCAAATTCATTTGCATTTTCTACGCTCCTACTTTGCCTGCTTGGTTTTACTATTAATGCTGGTGCTCAAAAAGCTGATAGCAGCGATAAAATAAAAATCACCATCAGCAATTCGGGTGAATTTGTTTTCAATAAAACAGATTCAGGTGAATACAATAAATTCCTGCACGATGTAGTCTTGTTCCAGGGCACCGACACCCTTTATTGCGACAGCCTTTACCAAAACAACATCACCAAAAATTTCGAAGCATTTAGCAATGTACGCATAGCCCAGGCAGGTGGCACACAAGGTACCAGCAACTACCTGCGCTATACCACCGAAAAGAAACTAGCCTATATGCGAGGCGATGTGCACCTCACCGATGGCAAAAATAAACTGGACTGCGAAACCCTCACTTATAACCTTGGCACCAAAATTGCCGAATTCGACAATTGGGGAACCCTGCATAACGATAGCACCAATGTTACCAGCCGATCAGGGGTTTATAATTCAAATACCAAAGATGCCCGATTCACCTATAATGTGATCATCAATGACCCCCAGTACAAAGTAAGGTCTGAAGACCTCAACTATAATACTGAATCTAAAATTACTAAGTTCTATGCCAAGTCTACTGTCACACGCGATTCAGGCAGGTCGGTATTGCAAACTAGTAATGGCACCTATGATGGCAAATATGGAGTAGCCCATTTCAGTGGTCATTCTTCTATCTGGAATGATGACCAATATATTGAAGGCGACACACTTTACTATAATAAAATAAATAGCTACGGTCTGGCACTAGGTAATGTCATCTGCCTCGATACTGCCCACCATGCCACCATGTATTGCGGTCGTGCCGAATATTACTCTAAGAAGAGGATTATGTGGGCAACCATTCACCCGGTACTAGTACAGGCAAATGAAAAAGATACACTATACATGAGGGCTGATACCTTTTACTCAGCCCCAATGGTGAAAGCTAAAATACAGTCACCGAAAGACATTATGGGTGGTGAGCAGGTAGCCGCCATACTGAAAGTGGCCAATACTGATGATACCCTGATGATTAGGGACAAATCAATATTTGAAGTCCAAAAACCAGTCAATGATTCTCTTTATCCACCTAGGCCAAATCTGATTACACCAAGATTCATAAAAGACACCCTGGGCAAAAGTCAGCCTATAAAAATAGTGATGGCCAATAAACCGTCTGATACCCTAACCCTGGTGTCCAAACCCACAGAAACTAAACCAACCCCAAAAGGGCAAAAGGCCAAGGGGAAAGAAAAAACACCCATGAAACCTAAAACCGACATCTGGAGGGTGACAGGAAAAACGTCGAAAAAAGGCATACCTATATATTATGAGCTACCTGGCAACCGCCCCATGCACTATGGCTCAGATAGCCTGCTAAAAGATACTACCAGCGCCGATACTACTGCCCCACTCTATTTCATAGGCTTCCATCATGTACTTATCTTTTCCGACTCACTACAAGGCAAGTGTGATAGTGTATGCTATACCCGGTCCGACAGTATTATTAGGATGATGTATGCCCCAATAGCCTGGGCACACAATAGCCAGATAACCGGGGATACTATATTAATGCAGCTGGATAGCTCATCGCTTCGCAACCTTTATGTCCCCAATAACGCCTTTGTCATTTCCCAATCGGGACCGGAAAAAGCCAAATTGTATGACCAGGTTCAGGGCCGCACATTAAGGGCATGGTTTAGTAAAAAAAGCGTAGATAGTATGTTGGTCTTCCCCGATGCCGAATCAATCTACTATGCCAAAGACGACAAGAATGCATATATTGGAATAGACCAGTCTAAAAGTGTAATGATCCGCATGTTTTTCGACGGGCAGAAAATAAAACGCATCAAACTGCTCAAAGACCCACACATCACCATGACCCCGCTCGACAAGGCCGATATCCCTAATACTAAACTGAGCAGGTTCAAATGGCTCATTGACCAAAGGCCAAAAAGTAAGGAAGAATTATTCAGGTAATCGCCGATATGCTCCTTTATTGAACCAAAAACGAAATAAGCATTACCACCATTCAGGATTTTTTCTATTTTTAGGTATGAAACGAACGCTACTGTTCCTCTTGTTATGTTTGATGGCAACCCTAAGCTTTGCCCAGGCCTCTTTTTTGGGCGTAAAGTCGGGAGTAGGATTTACCACAACCAATAACTCATCCCTAAGCCCCACCTTTGGTGCCGAATACCAGATATCCCCATTCAGGCATATATATGTGGGTGGCTCACTTTTTTGGGAGGGTTATTCATTTTCATTACATGATAATACCTACGAAAAATTCGGCGGGCAAGGTTATACCCTATCCCAAAACAGTTCCTATATATTTATTGCACCTAAAGTAGATGCGACAGTGGGCCGCCATGAGTATTTCCATTTCTACCTAAGCGGTGGTATGGGCTTATTAATCAATGGTGAGCAAACTATTACTGCCACAACCCCTCGTTATCCAGGCCAGGGCTTTTATCCGGGCGTGGTGTACGATACGGGCAATACCTCCAAAAATATCAACCATATCATATTTCGTATAAGCATGGGAGCCACCCAGCATATACAGGTATTCCCATTTATGGACCTCACCTTTGGCGAAGAACTAGGCATCATACCCACCTGGATAAGCAAAAACACTTACGATGGCTATGGCGACCAGGCTATGGACATAAAGACCAACTATGTAAGCCTCAGCATAGGCCTTATGTATAAGCGCAACTGGCAAAAACTAAAGCAATTGAGGTCGTGGGGAGGGTACTAGATTTAAGGTAAAGATTAAAGGTTAAAACGTAAGACCGAAGAGCCGCTTGAAATTTACATTGCTTTTCTATTGCATATTTAATATTTATACCTTGTGATAGATAAGCATCACTTTTATAATCTACCTATCAACACTCAATTACAAAATCCATCTTTCTACTTTATACACTCTACTTTCTACTTACATATCCCTACCTTTGAATTAAGTTTGAATTAATCCCTTATGAAGAAATTATTATTCCTTACCTTTTTAGCATTGGGTGGTACAGTAAGTAATGCACAACCCTGGATGCCAGCCAAAACTGATGGCCCAATTAAATATGCTGATGCATTAGCCAGATACCGCAATTCACCTTATTTTATAGATGAGGATGAAAGGGGTAAAGGGGGTAAGGAAGAAAATGAAAGTAAGGATCATCTCTTTCAACGCTGGAATTATTACTGGATGCGCCATCTGGATAAGGATGGCTACATGGTGCCACCGGTGGTGGGCCTGATGGAGTGGCAGAAATATATGGCTACCGAAGGCAAGAGGAGCGGTGCACGCACTACATCAATCCCATCCAACTGGGTTTTCCAGGGACCTGATACCAGCTTTCACCAATATTCGGGTATTGGAAGAATAAATATTGTGGCCTTCGATCCTGTTGACTCCAATACTTTTTATATAGGTAGTGCAGCAGGCAGTACCTGGAAAACCAGCAATGGTGGCCATTCCTGGACCTCGCTTTACAATAACCTGCCTACACTGGGAGTAGCCGATATAAAAGTAAACCCACAAAACAGGAATACCATTTATGTAGCTACAGGTGACGGGGATGCCGGGGATGCCTATAGCTCAGGGATAATTGTATCTCATGACAGGGGGCTTACCTGGTCTACCACCGGAGTAAACTGGTTGCCAACTGCATATTTGAATGCTAAATCATTATTGATCAATCCATTGGATACCACAAAAATGATATTAGCCACTAATAGCGGGATCTATAAATCTAATAATGCCGGTACTACATGGACTACATATGGTAGTGGCAACTTTAAGCAAATATTATTTAAACCAGGCGATACGAGTATTGTTTATGGTAGTATGTATACCGATACCAGTGCACAAATAATGCGTTCAACCGATGGCGGTGCCACATGGGTGGCAGTTACCAACTTCAATGATGCGCAAAGGATAGCACTCGCAGTTTGTCCATCAGCACCTAATGTGGTAAAAGCATTGGCGTCAAACAATTCATCGGGGCTGAAAGGGGTTTATAGTTCCAGTAATAGTGGTCTCACTTTCACCGAATTGTACACAAATGATACCTCATGCCAAAACGAAATATTAGGTTACGATCTGGGCTTGCCAACCTCACATTGTGGCGGGCAGGGGTGGTATGACCTGTGTATTGCTATTAATCCAGGCGACTCAAATCTGGTGATTGTAGGCGGGGTGAATACCTATTATTCTACCAATGGAGGTTCGGGTTGGGAAATCTGCAACCAGTGGTATGGTGGACTACCAGGTGTAGAAACAGTTCATGCTGATAAACACTGCCTGGCATACAATCCATTTACCAGAAATGTTTTTGAAACATGCGATGGTGGAATTTATAAAAACAATGGCCCTACTACCCAGCCATGGACCGACCTGAGCAACGGCATACACATTACTGAATTCTATAGAAATGCTGTTGATAATAATGTGTCATTTGTAATAGGCGGAGCACAGGATAATGGCACCAAAATGGTGGACGGTGGTGCAAGCATAGACCTAACTGGTGGTGACGGTATGCAACCCCTTATCAATTATGCCGATCCATCAAACGTATGGTTTTGCTCCTATCAAAACGGCGCAGTGGATATGACCTACGATGCAGGTGCCCATTATCATAGCATTACTGATACTATACATAGTGGCGGTGGCTGGGTAACACCCTATTTTTTACATCCACAGGACCCTGCTACTCTATACATAGGTATGAGGCAGGTTTTCAAATCGGTAAATAGTGGCCTGTCGTGGGATCCGATATCACCAATATTTGATACAGATGCTTATCTGGATAGAATAGTAATGGCTCCATCAAACACCAATTATATTTATGCAACTTATTTCGATTACCATACATGGACACCCCAAATAAGGTATACTAATGATGGTGGTACTACCTGGCAATCATTGACTGTACCAGTCTCCAACTATTTATCAAGCATCACTGTAGACCCCAGAAATGAAAAGCGTTTTTGGATTACTATTAGTGCCTATTCTGTAAGTAAAATTTTCCAATGCACAATTAGCTCAGGCGGAACAGGAGTATGGCTGGACAAGACCGGCTCACTACCTAACTTACCTGTTGAATGCATGGTGATTGACACTAATACCCTTACAAAATATGTTGGTACAGATGCTGCTATCTACTACAGGGATACAAACATGACGAGTTGGGCTCTGTTTAATACCAATCTGCCTACAGTGCATGTACCCGACCTGCATATCAACTACCGCACTAATGAAATATGGGCTGCAACCTTTGGTAGGGGCATGTGGAAAAGTATTAAAGCCGACCATACACCTATAGTAGGTACTACAATTGTTGAAAACAATCCTGGCAGCATTACCATTTCACCAAACCCAAGCCATGGTAATTTTACAATAACAGCAAAGGGTAATTTACTGGCTGAAAAAGAACTCAGCCTACAGTTGATTACAAGTGATGGAAAAACTGTTTGGCAAAACACATTGCCAATAGATAATTACGGGAAAATAAGCGTAAATACCTTTGGTCTGGCTCCCGGATTCTATATATGCGAGGTAAGCAGTAAGAACGGAGTGGTGAGAAGCAAGTTGGTGGTGTATTGATAATAACTGGTTTAAAAATAAATAATAATAAAGCCCTGGCAATTTGTTTACCAGGGCTTTATTATTATCCTATGTCCAACAATTTCTCCCTTCCCTAATTACCTTTACACCAAAATAACAGGGAATGAAAAGTCTTTACTTACTACTTCTTTCAATTGTGTTGATATTTACAGGAGCCCAAGGCCAAACCTATATATCAATAGTACCCAGCCTGACCAATTCAGCAGGTACTCTTGCCGACAAATCGAATATCTCCTTTGAGGTAGGCAGGCAGTGGGATGTATTTAGTGTGGGATTAGATATTGGCAGAACCAGCCTTAGCCCTGTAAGCGGAATGGATACTACTGTATACATGGAAATAAGGCCAAACCTCAATATCTTCCAGCAAGGCAAATGGACCAATACCCTTACACCAGGCATAGGGTTTATATTTAATGCAAAGGAGAACTTTGTAACTGAGCTCACATCAGGTATAGAGTATTCTTATACCCCTCTTATCCACTTCAACATATATTTCGGGCAGTATTATTATAGCGGCCTTAATAGCGAAAGCACTACTACCTTTTTCGGTCTCTCAATTATGAAGTATTTCAAACCGACAAAGAATAAGGGTATTTTTAATGCACCGGCTAGTGCAAAATAGAGGGTTTTATATATTTGTCCAATAGGACATCCCCCTGCCCCCTTCCCTACGCACAAACCCTACGCCCATAGGGGGAATTGCAGCTTCAAGAATATTGGGCAATAGTTCATTTATTAGGCTTTATAATAGGGCTGCATATTTATGCATTTAGCATTACCTACAACACCAGCAAACCTGCTTTATAAAGGCCATTTACAGGTTTATTATCCCAAAACAGTTCAAAATCTTCAAGACCTGCAGCCTCATAGCTATTTTTCACATCCTGCAGGGTGAGTGTTTTAGCGTTATAAACTGAAAGTGTGGGCAGTAATTCAGCCAACCAAATTCCGGGTTCTTTATCTACCTTTATATTGATTGTTTCCTTCTTTGTTTGTAGGGTAATAGATGCCTGCTCCCACTGGTTACCCTTCTTTGATTTGATTACAATTTCCAATTCTGGTTTTGGACCCAGCCAAACAACTTTTGCGGCAGGTTTAAATGCCTGGTATTCCACCTCATTCAATACCGAAACTATATAATCGGGTTTAACCGAGGTTCTTGGTACTTTTTCCTCAAACCATTTTTGCAGAGGCCAGTCGAGGCAGGCACCATGCATATAGTTAAGCAGCGACTTTTTAAGTCCAATAGCAAACGATTCGTGGTCGGCACCTTTGGGGTCGCTATGCACAATATCATTGTTGGCAAAAGTGCCTATAGTGTCAGTTTCTTTTTTCACCCCAAATTGCCCCGGATTGAGGCCTACCGGGCTATGGGCAGTCATAGCAAACATATGCCAGAAGCCCGATTGCAATATTCCCGCCTGGAACATCTGCCTCACCATTTCGAGGGAGTCTATAGTTTCCTGGGCGGTTTGGGTGGGGAAGCCATACATCAGGTAGGCATGCACCATGATGCCCGCCTCTGTGAAATGCTTATTTACCCTGGCTACCTGCGCCACGGTTATCCCCTTCTGTATAAGCCCAAGCAACCTATCAGATGCCACCTCTAGCCCACCTGATACCCCAATGCAACCCGATGCTTTTAATAGCTGGCAAAGGTCGCGGGTAAAACTTTTTTCGAACCTTATATTAGTCCACCAGCTAATGGTTAACCTGCGGCGGATGATCTCCAGGGCAAGCTCGCGCATTAATGCAGGTGGTGCGGCCTCATCTACAAAATGGAACCCGGTTTGACCTGTTTGCGCCACCATTTCCTCTATCCTATCGCATAACAAAGATGCAGCTATAGGCTCATAAAGCCTTATATAGTCAAGCGAAATATCGCAAAAGGTACACTTGCCCCAGTAGCAGCCATGTGCCATGGTTAGCTTGTTCCACCGGCCATCGCTCCAAAGGCTATGCATAGGATTGGCGACTTCTATGGCCGAAATATATTGATCAAGCAGAAAATCGCTATAATCGGGCGTACCAACCTGGCCTTGTTTATAATCTGTGCATGCTTTATTGTTGATGTAGGCAACCTTACCATCTAACAGTAAAAAGGTTCGCTTTAATTCCTCCTGTGCTAATTGCCCACTGATGTGCTTAACCAGATTTTCTATTGGGGCCTCACCATCATCAAGAGTGATGAAATCCAAAAATTCAAAAACACGGGCATCGGTAAGGGAGCGCAATTCGGTATTAGGGAAACCACCACCCATAACTACCTTCACCTGTGGATAATGCTTCTTTATAAACTGCCCGCACCTGAATGCCGAATACAAATTACCCGGAAATGGCACCGATAGCGCAACTATAGCCGGACATACCTCAGCCATCGTATCGGCAAGCAAGGTTAATAATATTTCGTCAACATAGGTATTGGGTTTATGCAGTTCGGTATATAGCTCATCAAAACTATTGGCACTACGACCCAAACGTTCGGCATAGCGGCTAAAACCAAAATGCGGGTCAAGGCATTCTTTAATGAGGTCGCTGATATCTTCCAGATAAAGGGTAGCCAGGTGTTTGGCTTTATCCTGTGTACCCATAGCCCCAAAAGCCCAAACCAGGTCATCGGCCTGACTAAAACGAAATGCCTCTGGCAGGTAATTTCGCTTGGCTATCTGGTGCGCCAGTGTAGGGCTTTTACCCTGTAGAAAACTAATTGTAGGGTTAATGGTATTGATATATTCATTCTTCAACGCCAGGATTCTATTGATATTTCCCGACCTGTCGCTCAATTCACCAGCATTGATTTTAGCCTCAATAGCATAATCCTTGAAAACATCCAA
>CAIWHI010000604.1 GCA_903912435.1 uncultured Bacteroidota bacterium
CAGATAAAGACAAATTCATTCATCCGAATGATGATGTGAACAAATCACAGTCTTCCAATGATACCTTCCCCACCGCAATGCACATTGCAGCTTATAAAATGCTGGTAGATGTAACCATACCCGGCATTGAAAAGCTCCGCGATACATTGGCTCAGAAATCTAAAGATTTCATGCATGTGGTGAAAATAGGCCGTACCCATTTTATGGACGCTACCCCACTCACATTAGGTCAGGAAATTAGCGGATATGTATCTCAACTAGATCATGGCCTGCGTGCTATTAATAATACCCTGGCACATCTTAGCGAATTGGCACTTGGAGGCACTGCAGTTGGTACCGGTATCAATACACCAAAAGGTTATGCGGTAAAAGTGGCTGAAAATATTGCCCTGTTAACAGGTCTTCCATTTATAACAGCCGAGAATAAATTCGAAAGCCTTGCTGCTCATGATGCCATTGTGGAGACTCATGGTGCCTTGAAGATGGTAGCTGTTAGCCTTATGAAAATTGCCAATGACATCCGTATGCTGAGCTCAGGTCCACGTTCAGGTATCGGCGAATTACATATCCCGGACAATGAGCCGGGTTCATCAATTATGCCAGGCAAGGTAAATCCTACTCAATGCGAAGCTCTGACTATGATAGCGGCCCAGGTAATGGGTAATGATGTAGCCATAGGTATAGGCGGTGCTACAGGCCATTTTGAACTGAACGTGTTCAAACCAGTGATGATTTACAACTTCCTGCATAGTGCCCGTCTTATAGGCGAAGGCTGCGTATCATTTAATGATAAATGCGCCGAAGGCCTGGAACCAATTGAGAAAAACATTAAGGAACATGTAAACAACTCATTGATGCTGGTAACTGCCTTGAATACCAAAATAGGCTATTACAAAGCTGCTGAAATAGCACAAACTGCCCACAAGCAAGGTAAAACCTTGAAGGCAATGGCAATAGAACTGGGTTATGTGACTGCTGAAGAATTTGATGCTTGGGTAGATCCTAAGGATATGGTGGGAGATATTGTGTAAGATTTAGAATTAATCGATCAATTAAAAACCCCCAACTTGTTTTAAACGAGTTGGGGGTTTTTATTATGAGTTTTCTTTTTTGAATCAGAAAGTAAAAGTTTATTGATTACTGAAAACATTTAGATATAGACAAGAAAATTACACGGCCTTCTTAATCATTTCCATCAACTTTTCTATATCTTCCTTATTATTATAAATATGTGTTGACACCCTGAGGCAATTGATACCGTTTTCGGGTACAGCCCTTATACGGATTTTCTTTGCAGCACAATCATCAAAAAACTTATGATAGTCTACACCCTTAATTTTAAATCCATTTACTGCACACCGTGAGCGTTCCTCGGTAGGTGTTAATAACTCTATTTTATTACCAAATTCCAGCAAACGGTCCTGGGTATACTTGCCAAGGTATTTTATGCGGTTGTGTATATTTTGTATACCAATGGTATTTATAAAATCTATAGATGCTACTACGCCTGTATAAAGTGAATTGGCCTGGGTACCACCAAAAAACCTATGA
>CAIWHI010000605.1 GCA_903912435.1 uncultured Bacteroidota bacterium
ATTCCTATCTTGTTATTGTTGGCTGTAACAATGGTTATTGAAGGGGCTAAAGTATTTACCACCTGTGTTGCAGTAGCTGTAGCTGGTATTGCACAAATAGCATTACTTGTAAGTAATACAGATACCATATCATTATTGTTAGGATGGTAGGTATAACTAGTGCCGGTATCAGACCCACTACCATTCACCTGCCATTTGTATTGTGGTGATGTACCTCCGTTAATAATAGAAGAAGATGCTGAAAAATCCTTACCAATACATACTGTATCTCCTGAGATGGAATTGATACTTACTGATGGAACCAATTTAGGATAGATTGTGAGTGACTTAGTGGTAGATAAGGAAGCACATGAATTAGAAACTGAATAGGTAACTAAAGCCGTACCTGTTCGAATACCTGATACTACCCCATTATTGATGGTTGCATTTGTTCCACTTATGCTCCATACGCCACCGGGTGTAGCATTGGCAAGGGTATCTTTTAGTGTCATACAGACAATAGGGCTTCCGGCTATGAGGTTTATGCCTATTCCGGTAGTCACTGAATTAGTCATAACCACTTCATTATCATCGAAATAAATACCAGCCCTGTTCAATAATTGGGTACCTGTTGATACTCCAGGTAAGGTTTTTATACTGAAAATCACAAATCCACCGCACTCACCGTGGTGCGAACTATCCTTTAGTTGGATTCCCGGAAAATCGAATTTTATCACATTATAACCAGCATCATTAACGTATTCTATATTCATCAATGCTGATGCTGATTTGAGTTCTATAGAGTGCATATCAAGTCCGGCAGGCAAGGTATCAAGCACATAAATATTTTCGGCAGGGGCATTACCTGTGTTTTCAAATTTTATGGTGTATTCAAGCGGGGTGCAAGGTAGCACATCAGTTGCAGGTAGTACAGAAATTTCATTTGGGTCATAGGACGATTTTACAGTATCATTTCTGATAATTACATTATTGGAGGTATCTAAATCTCCGATTATAGGTGTAACCGAGATAAAACTTTTTACTGTATCTCCTGGTCTTAAAAAGGCACCATAATTCCAATCGTGCCTATTTGAATCATAGGAATTAAGAACATCAGAATGTAGTGTAATGTTATATGGCCTTAAACAACTCACTGAATCAAGATTCCAGGTAAGTACATTTCCGGTAATCAAGGATGGACTTGGTACAGCCCATGAAAATGCATATTTAGGGCTACAGACAATTGAAAGTGTTGCACTTCTGGGGCTAAAGTATGGATTAGTAACAATCATTGTAACATCCATCATGTGCCGGCCTGTTTTGGCAATAGTTTTCACATCCAGATTATAGATAGATGAAATTGGCCCAGGATTATAGCCTATATTTAAAAGTGGAATACTACTTGTTATTGCCTTTATAGTATCATAAACTACACCTGTTGCAGGACAAGATATTAACATCTGACCAGGATATGCTATCATCCTAAAGCCATAAACCGTACCAACTGGTCCAAATACCTTATAATAAATTCCTGACACTGCACTAATGGTATCGATTACTATCCCATTTGAATCGACTGCAATTAGTTTTATAAAGTTAAGATCATTTTCACCGCTATCCCTGGTACAATTGTTATTTATATCATAGTAAAATTTCAGTGGGATAATATGGCAATTCTTACTTTGATAGGTAAATGTAACAGAATCCTGGGCTATCGCACCAGCAAACAAAACCTGTTTAACCGTATATGCCCCTGAATAAACATAAATGTGGTTAAATCTAACAAATGAAATACCTGTATCTGATAAGGGATGCGAATCTGAACTCCCATCCCCAAATATTGTCTTAACGCTTAACCCGGAAGTTGTGTGGCAGGCACTGATGTAAAAATTAGCACCATGACATCCTGTATCTGGCACAGCATCTACATTATGATTGCCTATTCTATTCCAAACAACTATACTTATAGGTGTAGAATAAGAAAACAGACCACTAGTGACACAGGTAACTCTACACCTGTATTGCCTGCTATCTAATGGATGTATTAAGTTATGCGCCCTGTTGGCAGATGGAATATCCTGCCATGTAATACCGTCAGCCGATGATTGCCATTGTAATGAATTACCACAAGTATTGGTATAACCCGTTACAATTAGCGTATCTGGCTCTCCACATCCAATAACCCCTGAACTGACAGATGCAACCCCACCTAAAGGTGTTCCAGTGCAAGTGGAAGTAACCCTTATAGTATCAAAGGTCGCACATGGCTCAAATGGTATTCCCCGATTCATACTATAGGTAATTATGGTAGTACCTATATTAACACCACTAATAATGCCATCAGATGACCCAATAGTTGCCACCGAGGTATTACTACAAATCCAGACCCCACCTGGTAGAGAATCAGTTAATGAACTCGAACTTCCTGCGCATAAAGAAGAAGCTACAAATGGGGCAGGTTGTGCTACGAGTTGATACGAAGGCCCCCTATAGCGTATTGCACAACCTGAAATTGAATCAAAACCTGAAGGGATATAAATACCAGGTTCAGCAAATGGTGGCGAAAGCCACCCTGTAAATCTAGGCCCATATAAAACACCATTTCGAACCATTTGATATATCATTGAAGATGAGGGGGGGCCTAGAATCTCAAACCTTTGACTAAATCCATAACCGACGCAACGACCACTGCCACCAAAATCTACTGTTAGATCAGACGTATAGACC
>CAIWHI010000606.1 GCA_903912435.1 uncultured Bacteroidota bacterium
ATCATTATTAGAATTTGAAGAGAAAATACCCCTAAAAATGACGTTTGGATGATTGCGGAACACCACACAACTATAAAGGAGCCCATCAGGCTCCTTTATAGTTGAAATATTATATGTCCTGCCAAGCAGGAATTAATTATCCTTTAATGTTCAATTTGTCATTCATGTCAGAATCAACGAGGATACGACCGCAATGTTCGCATACGATGATTTTTTTGTGCTGGCGAATTTCGCTCTGGCGTTGTGGAGGGATTACATTGAAGCAACCACCACAAGAATCGCGAAGGATTGGAACTACTGCAAGACCATTGCGATAACTACGGCGAATGCGCTCATAAGCAGTAAGCAACCTTGGGTCAACCTTAGCCTTAGCTCCTTCTGATTTCTCTGCAAGAATCTTTTCTTCTTTTTCAGTATCGATAGATATTTTTTCGAGCTCTTGGCGTTTTACCGTAAGTGACTCTTCTACATCCTTAATTTTTTCTTCGGTTTTTACACGCAGGTTCATACGGTCCCTCTGCTCGAAAGTGGCATCCTTACTATGTTTTTCATTAAGGCGAACCTCAAGTTCCTGCATTTCAATTTCCTTATTGATAGCTTCAAACTCACGGTTGTTCTTAACGTTATCCTGCTGTTTTTCGTATTTTTTTATCAGAGCCTGAGCTTCTTTCTTGGCATTATTTTTAGCCTCAATAAAGTTATTGATACTATTTATTTCCGCGTCTATATTATTAAGACGGGTTTGTAGCCCTTCTATTTCATCTTCAAGGTCTTTTACCTCCATAGGTAATTCACCCTTCAGGGTCTTGATTTCGTCAATTTTAGAGTCGATCTTTTGCAATGCAAGGACGGCAGTGAGCTTCTCCTCAACCGAAAAGTCTTTTAAAGTGGCCATTTTCAAAAATATTTTACCGGATTGGTGGTTAAATTTGATAAAAGAAATGCAAAATTAGGGTATTTTTTGTTAAGAATCTCCTGAAATATTTCTGAAGTAAATTGTTCACTTTCATAATGCCCTATATCTGCTATTATTATCTTGTTTTCCGCATCAAAAAACTGGTGGTATTTATAATCTGCTGTAATAAATATGTCCGCTTTTGCCTTTATTGCATCATTCAGAAGGAAACTTCCCGAACCTCCACAAACCGCTACTCTCGATATTTTCTTACCCATCATTGCCGTATGCCTGATGCAGCCCGCCTTCATCACATCCTTTACCAGTTGCAAAAAATCCAGCTCATCCACAGGCGTTGCTAAATTACCCACCATACCCGAACCTATTTGTTGGTTAGGATTGGGCAATGGTATCAATTCATAAGCAACCTCCTCATAAATATGATTTTTAAAGAGTGCCTGCATCACTGCACCTTCCTTATGTTTTTCTACAATCACCTCAATCTTCACCTCATTCTCCCAAATCCTATCACCACCCGCCTCCCCTATAGCCGGATTAGCCCTTGCATCCGCCCTGAATGTACCCATACCATTAGTATTAAAGCTACATTCCTTATATAGACCTATATGACCTGCCCCTGCTGCAAAAAGTGCATCCCTCAGCTTGTCGGCCACACTGGCAGGTGCATAGGTATATAATTTGCTTAGGGTATTGGTTTTGGGGACTAATACCAAGGTATTAACCAAACCCAGCTTTTGGGCTATTTTGGCATTCACCCCGGCGGCTACATTATCCAGATTGGTATGTGCGGCATATATATTAATGTCATTCTTTATAGCCAACTTCACCACCCGCTCCACATAGTTCCGTCCTGATATTTTTTTGAGTCCCGAAAAAATAAGCGGATGATGCGACACTACCATATTGCAGCCACGCGCCATAGCTTCCTCCACTATAGCCTCAGTAACATCCAGCGATATCAGCACCCCACTTACTTCATCTTCGGTATTACCTACCTGCAGTCCGCAATTATCGTAACTCTCCTGATAAACAGGTGGAGCAAAGGCTTCTATTGCTGCTATGATGTCATTTATGAGCATTTTTTAAAGTTAAAAGGCAAAAGTTAAAAGTTAAAACGCGGTATTGGATAATTATTATTGGCATAGGTAATTTATAGGTATTACAGGCAAAGTTAAGGGTGATTGCAGTATCTAGTAGGGTAAACTAAGTTGTATGACTGGCATATTCTGTATAAAGCCCTTTCAGTGCAATATTTTAGGTAAGTCCACTAATTAAAATCTACTAATTGCCGCATGCATTATTCTTTCATGCAAGAAACAATACCAAAAGCACTCTGAACTAGTATAGCTATCTGCGAATTTAAAATAAACAATAATAAACTGCATTTCAGGTAATTAATACTTAAGTGTCATTGGCTCCGCCGCGGCGGAGCCAATGACTTTGTAGAAAAAAAAATACAATAAGTAAAACTGCTCCATCGGAGCAGCGCACCTCGAGAATTCAGAAAAACAAAAGCGATAAAATATCATAATCAAAGCCTGTTGGTGCTTTTGCCAAAGGAAAAAAACTCATCAAAAGCCAGACCTTTTTTACCCACCCTCACCCCCAAAAAAACCATAAATACCCCTCCTACCCTAAGCCAAATTTCTTAATAATTAGTTATTGAGTATTTTTTTCAGCAATTATTCCTAATTTGCTCTGAAATCTACGATATGAAAAAGATTATTTGCATTCTGACTTCTCTTATCATTATGGGAAGCACTGTATTTGCTCAAACTGACGCGAAACCAGCAAAGGCAACTCCACCACCCCCAAAGCACAAAACCAAGGTAGAAAAAGCTGCTAAGGACCAACCTGCTGCCAAGGGTACTGAAGCACCTAAGAAGGATGAAAAAGCCGCTAAAATGAAAAAAGATGGCACCCCTGATATGCGCTACAAAGAAAACAAAGAAGCAGCTAAGAAAGGTGGTAAAATGAAAAAAGACGGCACTCCTGATATGCGCCATAAAGCAAACAAGGACGCTGCAAAAGACAAAAAATAATTATCACTTCTTATAGACATTCCGCAAACAAGAATGCATCATTCGGTGTGTTCTTGTTTGTTGTGTCCACCTGTTAATAGGGTATTTTTATTCGTATGAGGGTTCCATTTTCCCAATACGAATAGAATTAATTTAAATGAACTTTCGCAATTTCCCATTATGTCAAGGCTGATAAATTTCTGTATACTGGTAGTGCTTGTTTTTTTTATATCATCGTGTGGTGAGAAGAATAACAAATGGGAAAAATATGTATCCAAAGATGGTGGTTTCAGCATCTATATGCCTACACCTGTGAAACGCAGCGACAAAATGGAGGTGACCGCATTTGGCAAACAAATGACCCATTTCATTTCCTGGAAACCCTCAAGTTTTGCAATTGCCAAGTTTAAACTTTTTCAGGTAAGCTATACTGATTGCCCTGCACGATTCTCTATCGATTCTATTCGTCGCAGTGCAATACTGGATAGCTCTATCAATCTGCGCAAGGCCGACTTTACAGAACTTAAAGATATTGAGGCCTACCCTATTGAATTGAATGGCTATCCTGGCCGCTGTTTTATTTACCAGGAAATTAATGGTAATACCATAGTAATTGTGAAGCAGTGCATAGTGAATAATAAGCGATATGATGTAACCGTGGTGGCCAAGAAAGACTACCCTACTAATCTGGAAATAAGTAATTTTTTCAACTCGTTTACTGTGTTGAAGTAAAAAGTTAAAAGTCAAAACATTTAAAGGGTTAAAAACCCTGACAATCAAAACACAATCCCACTTAACTAGCACTCCGGTTTCATGCTGTTTAATTCTACTGCTTTTGCAATATTTTTTACGGTAGTATTTGTAATTTACTGGCTGCTACACCGGTGGCGTGCCTACCAGAACCTTGCCTTACTCATAGGCAGCCTGTTTTTCTATTACCAGTTCCATTATTCCTTCCCGCTTTATTTATTAGCCCTAATTACCATAGGGTATATATTTGGCATGCAAATAGGTAAGGCTCCCGACCCCAAAAAGAAAAAAACATTATTCATAATAGGGGCTTGCCTGCTCAGTTTCGGCCTTGTATACCTCAAATACAGTGATTTATTGTTGAGTGGTATACCTATACTTAGTACCTGGAAATCAAGCGCACTAGGCATTTTGATACCCATAGGTATCAGTTATTACACCTTTTCATCCATAGGCTATATCACCGATGTGTACCGGGGCGATATTGAACCCGAGGGCGATTACGTTACCTATGCCGCCTACATCAGCTTCTTCCCGCATATACTTTCTGGGCCCATACCTACGGCAACAGTGGTCTTACCCCAGTTCAAAGAAAAGAGCAGACTGACTGCCGAGAAAATAGACCAATCAGTAGGCGAAATTGTATGGGGCCTGTTCAAAAAAATGGTGGTGTCCGATAATATTGGCACAGCAGTATCCTATTGCTTCCGTCAGTCTCACGACCTCAATGGCAGTACCCTATTGCTGGGTTCCATCTTATTTACC
>CAIWHI010000607.1 GCA_903912435.1 uncultured Bacteroidota bacterium
CTACTGCCCGGCTCACCGCATAGTCGAATTTCCGGCCCTTTATTTCCTCGGCGCGGCCATGTTGGGTGGTCACATTTTTCAGGCCTATTTTTTCAACAACATCATCTACCACTTTGATTTTCTTGCCGATACTATCTACCAAATGGAACTGAACCTCCGGAAAAAATATGGCCAGCGGTATACCGGGAAACCCACCACCTGTGCCAATATCGACTATTTGAGCGCCATTATCAAACGGACATAATACAGCTATAGCCAGGCTATGGAGCACATGCTTTTCGTAAAGAGCATCAATGTCTTTGCGGGAGATAAGATTGATTTTCTCATTCCAGTCTTTATATAGTGGCTCTAACTGGCGAAACTGGTCGAGCTGTGCCTCGTTAAAATCAGCGAAGTATTTGAGTATTATGTCCAATGTTTTTTGTTTTTCCAGATTATGTAAGGGAGGAATGCAAAGTTATATATCATCCATCCTAAATCGAATAGGGGGAAGAAATAAAACAAACTTTTTTCATTCACCCTGTCGGCGGTTTTTAGCCATATGGCCCAATATAAAAAGCAACGCAGGCCCATAGCACCAAATAATAAGGTAGTGGGGTGGACTATTGCCGTGGCTATGAAAAACATCCATACCATGGTATGCCCACCGGCATATAGGGTAAGGTAGGTTTTTATACCCTGCTTATAAAATTTGCCTGTAGATAGGTGCCTTTGTTTTTGCCTGGCCCAGGCACCCCAGGTCTCTTTGGCATCACTATAAGTGAATGCGGACTTATCGCTGACCACTTGAGTATTTACCTGTGTGGCAACTACACTTACCAGCAAGTCATCATCGCCCGACGGCACTGCATTCCATATCGACGATTCCTGTGCTTGTAGGAATACCGACTTAATACAGGCCATATTGCGCCCCACGGCCATATAGGGCCGGCCAGATTGGGCTGCCGTGCTATAGAGCATAAAGGTATGCAGGGTCTCCCACCTGATGAAGGCATTTAATAAACCTATGGTGGTATTGTAACCACCATAGCCCAGTATTATTTCTTTACCAGTGGCCAGAGGTGCAACCATCAGTTCAAGCCATCGCTCGCTTGATGGTTTACAGTCGGCATCTGTAAAAAGAAGCCAATCATTTTGTGTAGCATTTACACCCTTGCCTAGTGCGTGTTTTTTACCCTTGAACAGCCTTATCTCATTTGGCAGTAGGTTCACAATATTAAGATGACTGTGATTTTTGGCGAAACCTTCTAAAACTTGAATAGTATCATCAGCCGACCCATCATTTACTACAATTACCTCAAAATTGGGTACCCCCTCTTCATTCAGGTAGTTTTGACACAGGATAAAGGGAAGGTTTTTTGAAAGATTGGCAGCCTCGTTTTTGGCACAGATTACTATGCTCACTGGCTTTCTATCGGCCATGGGTAATGATTTTGCCTTTGGCAGAAAAAATATTCTGATAAAGACAGAAAGCAATAATTCCAACTGAATAATAAATGCCAGTGCAAAAAGCAGCCCCATGGTATAAAGGTAATCATTGAATTGGTTTGGGTTTAGCTATTGGTAAATGGCTTGTCAATCCCATAATAAAAGCCGATATTAACCAAAGGTTTATTTACTATATCCAATATTTACAATTCAGATGAAGGATTAAATAATTTTAGGCTGAAAAAAAATGTTTTCAGTAACTTTATTGTTTAGAACCACGATAGCTTTTTAAACAGAGTGTACATGCATCAATTTACTAAACTCTTTTTGTCATGTCTTTTCCTGATAGCAATATCCGGCAAGGTAAATTCGCAGATAATCACAACTATTGCGGGAAAGGGTACTCCCGGTTATTATGGTGATGGCACCTCAGCCTTAACAGGTTATTTGCACTGGCCACAGGGCGTAGCAATAGATGATACAGGCAATATGTATATTGCCGATGCGCTAAATAATGTAATAAGGAAAGTAAATACAAATGGCAAGATTTCGACAATAGCAGGCACCGGTTGGGAAGCTGGCACCGGATTGGGCGGATTTGGGGGGGATTTTGGCCCGGCCACAGCAGCCCGCCTATGGGGACCATCGGGTGTGGCTATTGATAAACATGGTTTTATCTACATTGCCGACCACAATAATAACCGTATTAGAAAGGTAGATACAGGAGCGGGGCACACTATTACTACGCTGGCAGGGAATGGTTATGCAGGTTTTAGTGGCGATGGGGCCTCTGCCGACCTAGCACAACTATCTCACCCCAACCGTGTAGTGGTTGATACTTTTGGGACTGTATTTATTGCAGATACAGGCAATCATGTGATCAGGATGGTGGATACCACAGGTATCATATCAACTGTGGCAGGTACTGGTGCAGTTGCAGGATATTCGGGTGATGGTGCTGCAGCAACGGCGGCAACTATGAATCATCCGGTTGATGTAGCTGTTGATTTATTTAGTAATCTCTACATTGTAGATATGTATAATTATGTTATCAGGAAGGTAAGTCTTGCCACTGGTAATATCTCAACCATCTGCGGTATAGGTACACCGGGTTTTAGTGGCGATGGCCGAGCGGCTACTACTGCACAATTATACGACCCATCGGCAATATGTGTTGATAATATAGGTGCAATCTATATTTCAGACCTGGGCAACCAACGTATACGTAAGATTGATATAGGTGGCAAGATACGTACTATTGCCGGAAAAGGGGTTAGCGGATTCACCGGTGATGGAGGCCCTGCAACTGCTGCAGAATTATGGTTTCCTAATGGACTGGCAATAAATGCTTTTGGTAATGTATGTTTTGCCGATCAGGGCAATAACCGCATCAGATTGATGAGCATCACACTTGGCGCGAATTCTATTGATAATAATGGTGATGGTCTTATTATATATCCAAACCCTTGCATGGGTTCCTTTAGTATCAATATACCATCAGCCATTAATGAATTGGCTAATGTGGTGATCACCAATGCGGCAGGTATTAAGGTGAAGGAATTAACAGTATCAACTAATACTGAAAACCAGGTTGACTTCAATCCTCCACCAGGTATTTATTTTATATCTGCTAATACATCCCAAGACAACTGGAACAAAAAAATATTGGTAAAATAAGTATAACCAAATCCCTTATTGGTTGACACTAATTAAAACACATTATGTTATTTAAAGGAAAAACAGCATTCATTACTGGTGCTAGCAGAGGAATAGGTGAGGCAATAGCCCTTAGACTGGCTAAGGAAGGTGCGAATGTAGTAATAGTAGCAAAATCGGAAAAAGAAGACCCAAGACTGGGTGGCACCATACATTCGGTAGCGCTTAAAGTAAATGAAGCAGGTGGCAGGGGCCTGGCCATAAAATGTGATATACGCGATGAGGAGCAGGTGATAGCAGCAGTGCAGCAGGCAGTGCAGGTGTTTGGCGGTATTGATATACTGGTGAATAATGCATCGGCCATATCGCTCACCAATACAGAGATGACAGAGACCAAGCGTTTCGACCTGATGCATGATATTAATGTGAGAGGCACCTACCTTGTAACCCGCTATTGTATGCCATTTTTGCGCAAAGCCGAGAACCCGCATATCCTTACACTCTCCCCACCCATAGACCTTGACCCCAATTGGCTGGCACCGGCTGTAGGTTATACTATTACCAAATACAGCATGAGTATGATGACCCTGGGTTGGGCTGCCGAATTTAAGAAATACCATATAGCGGCCAATTCCCTTTGGCCGGTGACTACCATTGCTACATCAGCTGTTAAAAACCTGCTGGGTGGTGATATCATGGTTTCAAAAAGCAGGAAACCTGAAATACTGGCCGATAGTGCCTTCCATATCCTTAAGCAATCATCAAAAGAGTGTACCGGTTACTTGTTTTTAGACGAAGATGTACTAAAAGCAGCTGGCATTACCGATTTTGAGCAATATGCTGTGACGCCTGGCGGGCCATTGCAAAAGGATTTGTATGTGCATTAGTAGAGGGGAGACTTGGACATTCAATATTTATAAAATGAAAATGCACCGGGGTTCCGGTGCATTTTCATTTATGAGCAATTAGTTGTATAAACTATTGAAACTTAATACCATTATACTTATTCACATCAAGATCGGGGATGGTTGAGTGGTAATAAGAATTGATGGTTTGCAATATTTTGTTGGCTACAAGGGCATAACCTCTAGGTGTAAGGTGAACGCCATCTAAAGAGAATGCACCACCTGATACAAACTGTGTAGTATAATCAATACCATTATATGCAAATCCGGTTTGGATTTGATTCATGAAAGAATGCATGTCTACATAAGCCAAGTGATGCCTTAAGCACTCCTGGTAAATAATACCATTGAATGTTTCAATAGCATTTTTGATATTTTGAATTTCCAGTGTAGTTAAAACATATTGAGCAGGTATTGGTATACTACTTCCCCAGCCCAAACATTTAATATTATCCATAGGGCATGTTAATAATATTAACTCACCTGGAACTGCCTGCCTTGTATTGCCATTTTCATCCTTGATTATGAAATAGTTGGCACCTAACTGGAATACCTTATTCCATGTAGCAGCACCCCAAACCAAATTTTTAAGGGTATCGGCAAAACTTTGCCTTGTAATCATTAATCCATTAGCAGGAATAGTAGTGAAAAATGGAAGAGCAGTAATGTCTGGTATATTAATCAGTGCACCTAAAGCACCTGTGCTGATGGCAAGGTTAACAATAGAATCCAGGTTTTTGGTAAAAGCAGCAGTAGGGCTTATGTCCTGAGAATTATAATAGTTGAGAATCAATGGTAGTGCATTGCCTGTACCATTTCCTTGTCCGCCTGCAGTTGCATAGCCTAATACGTCATTAGCACCAAGCCACATGGTGAAGAAGCTA
>CAIWHI010000608.1 GCA_903912435.1 uncultured Bacteroidota bacterium
ATTATAGGTTTTTGAAATCAAGATACAAGATACAACAATTCCAAATATCAGAATATAGTTTTAAATTTTTTTTATTATTTTGTGCCTATTCCCGGTTCATTTACTATGCACTGTGGTTACTAATATCCATTTTCTTTAATCGCAGGGAATGAAAAGACTATTCACTCTTATCGCCTTATTGGTGGCTTCAGGTTTTTTTTCACCTGTTCATGCCCGTGAATTCCCCATCCCTAAAGACTTTGTATTTGATGGCCACAAAGACCTGAAACAATATACCCCTTATGTATTACCCTGCATAGATTGGCTTAAAGAGACCCCACTAAATGAAGACCCGAATGGAAGAGCCAAGATAAACTACTTCGTACTTACATGGTTGCAGATAAACCCCGACCTAAGTATTAGCCTGCCTGAATATTCTTATAAACTAAATGGTATCAATCGCGACTTACTCTACCTTTTCCTTGAGGGATGGATTAAGTATACCATAGAAACTAAGGACACAGGCATAACAGCCTGTAGTATGGCCGGTCTTAATACAATGCTCGATTATTACCTTGCCGGTAAGGCATCATCTATAGGTAAAATTGAATTTCTGGATAATATGGCCTTGCTAAGGAAAGAGGGCAAGCTAAAGGGCTTGTTTGACACCGGCCATGTTGCAAAAAACACTTTCATTTACCTTAAAGCTCCTTACAACCGTAATGAGTTCAGGTATGAGGAGAACTATTTTGGTTTTCATTATTACACTATCAACCTGCTGAATCCCCGTGCCATAAAGTACAGGTATATGCTTGATGGTTATTATAACGACTGGATTGTGACTACCGATGGTTCGGTTACTTATCCGCGCCTGCCACCTGGCACCTATACCTTCAAAGTGCAGGCATCTATGTATCCCGATTTCGATAATGCGGCAGAGGGTTCCTATTCATTTACCATCCGAAAGCCCTTCTGGATGGAATATTGGTTTATAGCCCTTATTGCAGGCTTAGTGGTAGGTTTTATATATTACTTTATAAAACAAAGAGAAAAGAGCCTTAAAAACCTGGCTATGCTGCAACAAGAACGCGTAATATTTGAATACGAACACCTGAAAAGCCAGGTGAACCCACATTTTCTATTTAACACTCTGAATACGCTTGCCAACCTAATAGCCAAAGATCAGGAAAAAGCCATTAGTTATACCGAAGACTTATCTCGCCTATACCAACAGATATTGGCCTATAGGGATAATGATCTCATCTTATTATCAGAAGAGATTGCCATACTCGATAATTATTTCCTGATACAAAAAGGCAGGTTTAGTGATGCCTTAAAATTGAATATAGACATCAGCAGTGCCATACTCAGAACCAAAAAGATAGTACCCATGGCCTTGCAGATATTAATAGAAAATGCAATAAAGCACAATGTGGTGTCTGCTTCCGAACCTTTAGTTATCTTTATAACTACAGATGATCAGGAAATAGTGATTAGCAATAAGGTAAGACCTAAAATGAGTAGAGAAAAGGGGGAAGGTCTGGGATTGGTAAATATTAAGAAAAGGTATGAGTTATTGACCAAAAAAACAGTTATTTATGGATTGCAGGAAGATGAATTTATAGTAAGATTACCTCTTTTATAGAAAAATTATATTTGTAAAGTAGATATTGATTTAATAAGTTAAGATATTTATAACCATAGCTCCAATATACAATTTTATTATTATAATCCAAT
>CAIWHI010000609.1 GCA_903912435.1 uncultured Bacteroidota bacterium
ACATTAAACCTGAAGTGCATAATATCGCCATCCTGCACCACATATTCCTTCCCTTCTATGCGTAGTTTACCATTATCGCGGCAGGCTGCCTCGCTTTTATACTGCACAAAATCGTTGTAAGCAATCACCTCAGCCTTGATAAATCCCTTTTCGAAATCGGTATGTATCACACTGGCTGCCTGTGGAGCTTTCCAGCCCTTATGAATGGTCCATGCCCTTACTTCCTGCACACCGGCTGTAAAATAGGTAGCAAGGTTCAGCAATTTGTAGGCACTACGTATCAGGCGATTAAGTCCTGGTTCGGTAAGTCCATATTCGGCAAAGAAAAGCTCCTTATCGTCCTGGCTTTCCAGTTCACTGATTTGGGCTTCAATATTATTGTTCATCACTATTACCTGCGCGCCTTCTTCAGTAGCTACTTTAACCAGGGCATCACTGTATTTGTTTCCGGTAAGCAGTGCGGGTTCATCTACATTGGCTACATAAAGCACAGGCTTATCAGTAAGCAAGAAGATATCAGCTATAGCTTCACGGTCTTCACCTTCCAGTTGCAGCGCACGAATATTTTTACCCTCGCCCAGGTGCTCCCTGCATTGTTGCAAAACGGTCATGGCATGTTTCACCTTAGGGTCACCGGCCTTAATCATTTTTTCCAGGCGTTGGATTTTCTTTTCCACGCTTTCTATATCCTTTAGCTGTAGTTCGGTATCAATGATTTCCTTATCGCCTATAGGGTTAATATCCCCTTCTTCGCGCAGGATATTTTCATCTTCGAAACAACGGATAACGTGCACTATCGCATCTACCTCACGGATATTGGCCAGGAACTTATTTCCCAGTCCCTCACCCTGACTTGCACCCTTAACCAGGCCTGCAATATCTACAAACTCTATTGATGTGGGCACAGTGCGGTTGGGCTGAACCAATTCGGCCAGCTTAGCCATGCGCTCATCCGGAACGTCTACCTGGCCTATATTTGGCTCAATGGTACAAAAACGGTAATTCGAGGCCTGGGCCTTGGCACTATTGCTCACCGCGTTAAACAAAGTCGATTTTCCTACGTTGGGCAACCCCACTATACCTGCCTGTAAAGCCATGCTATTTTATTGAAAATTTGCGCAAAGGTAAGGTTTATGGGCAAATGAAGTAATAATATAAGATTATGAATATTGGGGTGGAGGGAAGTGGATGGTGGTTCAATTATTTATAATAGGAAATTACAAGCATTTTGGCAATATCTTGATAATTTACATCCCCCTAACCCCATTCCCTGGCGCTCAAAGCTATCGCGCAAAGGGGGAATTGCTTTTTCAAGAATATTTGGCTTTATATTTATTATTGGGCTTTCCTATCAGTATTTTCACGGTTACAAGTAAAAAGCTACATATCAAAAGGACTTTTTAACTTTTGATTTTTAACTTTTACATTAATCCCTAACTCAGAAGCCAAGTTACGTAATCGATATATTTAATTTTTCCAACAGTGTTTTTGTTGCCTTTATTTGTGGTTCTGGATACCATTCATCATTAATGCTGACTTTTTTTATCTCATATAAATGCTTTATAAAATCAG
>CAIWHI010000610.1 GCA_903912435.1 uncultured Bacteroidota bacterium
CTGATGGTTTTAGTTATTTTACTGCTATAGGTACTCATTTATATTTGGCTATTCAACTGATTGTCCTTCATCATGTGTCTGCTATTGGCTTTGAAGCTTTTATTTAAAATTAAACTGCCTAAAATAGGTGTCTTATATGCCAAATTCATTATTATCTTTGAGTTTATAAATTCTACAACCTCCATGGTTACCAACATGAAACCATTGATATTACTACATGGTGCCATAGGTGCCAAAGACCAGTTGCAGCCACTTGCCGATAAATTAAGTGAATGCTACCAGGTTTATACCTTTAGTTTTTTTGGCCATGGTGGTGTAGCCCCGGCAGATGAACCCATTTCAATTGATTTATTTTCAAGACAGCTCAAAGATTTTATTAATGAAAATCACCTTACAGATATTTCGGTGTTTGGATATAGCATGGGTGGATATGTAGCCTTATATCTTTCCAGGCAATTCCCCGGCCTTATAAAGAAAGTTGTCAACATGGCTACCAAGTTTGAGTGGAACGAAGCAATAGCAGCTAAAGAGGTGCAAATGCTGAATCCTGAAAAAATAGAAATGAAAGTGCCTGCATTTGCCAAAACGCTTGAAATAAGGCATGCCCCAAATTCGTGGAAGCAATTGTTATTAAACACCGCCGAAATGTTGCGGGCTATGGGCCAGGCTAATCCACTTAAATTAAGTGATTATCAGGCTATAACTATACCAGTATTGGTGATGCTGGGTGATAGGGATAAAATGGTAGGGCTTGATGAAACTCTTACTACTTATTATGCCATACCAAATTCGCAATTTGCAGTACTACCAAATACTCAGCACCCAATTGAGCAGGTGGATTTAAACTTGCTTAGCCATTTAATAGGAGCTTTTATAGGGTGAAACTATTATTTAACACTAGTTTGTGCATAGAATATGTTTATGATTAGATAAACTAAATGCTCTGCTGATAATTTTTAGGAGTTCTTTTTAAGTTAATTTTGATACATTTGGCTTATTATTTAGTAGAAATACATAATAATTTTGACTTCGGATGAGTTTTGAGACATTTTGGCTTGAAATTGATTGGATAGATTAAACTTTAAGGTGGTAAATATGAGTGATAGTTTTTATTCATTTAGCGAGGCGAAATTGGGCAGGTTATTCCCAATTTACCTTGTGTTTGACCACAACCTGAATATCTTATCCATTGGGGGTGCTATTGTAGAAAAAATGAATCTGCATATTGGTGGCAACTTCTTAGCTGAATTTGATGTATTAAACCTTAAAACACCAGTTTTAAATTTTAACTGCATTGTAGCTCTTTGTGATCGGCCATTAATATTAATCCCACGATCAAATACAACTTTTAATATTTCGGGTGAGTTTAATATAGATCATGACAGGTTAATTTTTATCGGTACTTCAATCAATCAAAATCAAAAGATTATTTCTAAGGGAGGCAATAATACTCCATTACTAAGTAAACAGGCGGAGATTACAGAACTGCACCAAACTATTAATGATCAGCAAATATTAATAGATCAGCTCAATGATTCATTAAAACTTGTTGATGCCAGGTTAGGCGAAGAGATGGTTAGGGTGAATGAACGTGGCGACAGGCTCTCTCAATTGATAGCCAACATGCAAAACGGTGTTTTGGTTGAAGACGAGCATAGAAACATTATTTTGATAAATGAGAAGTTCTGTAACATTTTTAATATTCCATTATCCCCCTTTCAACTACAAGGTGTTAATTGTGCCGATTTTGCTAGGCAAAGTAGCTCACTATTTAAAGACCCTGAGCAGTTCCTTGCCGAAATAGATGAGTTGCTGGAATTGAAAGTTATCAAGCTCAATCACATATTAGAACTCAAAGACGGGCGTATACTCAATCGCGACTATATCCCCGTTTATCTAAATGATGCATATAAAGGTCATATGTGGAAATATAGCGATGTGACTGTTGCCAAATTGACCGAACGCAAGCTTGAAGAACAAAAGAAATTTTACGAATATATCCTGAACGAAATCCCTGCTGATATCGCTGTTTTTAGCAATCAGCACAGGTATTTATTTGTAAATCCATTGGGTATTAAAGATGCTCATTTGAGACAATGGATTATAGGCAAAACAGATGAAGATTATTGCCGTTATCGCAATAGGGATATGTCTATTGCAGTAGATAGGCGTAAGTTGTTTAATGAGGTGGTTAGCTCCCGTAAACAAAAGGAATGGGTAGAACCCTTTAAAAATGCCGAAGGGCAAATGGAATACCATTTACGTAAAATGTACCCGGTTTTCAACGACAATAATCAGTTGGAGCTGGTTATTGGCTATGGCATAAATATAACAGAAACAAAGAGAATAGAGGAAAAAATAAGACTTAGTGAGGAGCGGTACCGTAGCATTTTTAATTATAGTTTAGCACTCATCTGCACCCACGATTTGGATGGGAATATTTTAGATGTTAATAATGCAACCATCGAGACAGCAGGCTATTCAAGAGAGGAATTGATAGGTAGCCCATTGAAAAATCTTGTACCTCCTGATAAGCGCTGGGAATTTGAATCGCAATACCTGAATGTTATCAAAACTAAGGGCAAGGCTGAAGGCATAATGATGGTGAAAAGTAAAACAGGTAAGTCACTATACCTATTATACCATAATTTCCTGATGACCGATGATACTGAAATGCCTTATGTTATTGGCTTTTCTCAAAATATCACCGATCGTATCGAGGCAGACCGTGCTTTGAAAAAAAGTGAGGAAAAATACCGCAACATCATCGCCAACATGAACATGGGATTGATGGAAGTAGATGTTGAAGAAAATATCATCTACGCCAACAGTAGCTTTTGTAAAATGAGCGGATTTACCCTTGGTGAATTGGTAGGTACTAATGCTGCAAATTTATTCATGCAGTATGATGGTAACATTTCAAATGAAGAAATTAATAGAAGAAGGAAATTAGGGGAGTCTGATGCTTATGAGCTCCTTGTGAAGAATAAGCAGGGAGAAACCCGATGGTGGCTCATAAGTGGTGCACCTACTTTTGATACTACTGGTAAATTTATTGGTTCAGTTGGTATTCATCTGGATATTACACTCCAAAAAAATCTGGAGATTGAATTGCGCAAGGCCAAGCAGGACGCAGAGCATTCAGCTCATGCCAAAGAAGTTTTCCTGGCCAATATCAGCCATGAGATACGTACTCCTATGAATGCCATTTTGGGTATTGGTCGTCTTTTAAGCAAAACAACCCTTGGTACACAGCAGAGATTTTATCACAATACTATTCAAAATGCCGCTAATAATCTATTGGTAATTATTAATGACCTGCTTGATTTTTCTAAAATTGAGGCAGGAAAATTGAGCCTTGAGCATATTGGTTTCGAGCTTAAATCTATCATAGGTAATGCTATTCAGATTCTTAAGCATAAGGCAGAAGAAAAGGGGTTATTATTGACTTATGATAATTCTCCTCAATTGGCTCCTGTACTATTGGGCGACCCATATCGTATTAATCAGGTCTTACTAAACCTGCTCAGTAATTCTTTGAAGTTTACCGAGAAAGGGGAGATAAGGGTGGTATGCCGTGTACTTAGGGATGAGTCTAAGCAACAAACCATACAATTCGTGGTAAGTGATACCGGTATAGGTATGAATAAAGAATTCCTCGATAATTTGTTTGATAAATTTTCGCAGGAGGACGAAAGCGTGAGCAGGAAATTTGGTGGCACAGGGTTAGGCATGAGCATAAGTAAGCAGCTTATAGAACTAATGGGGGGGCATATTAGTGCAGAATCTGAAAAAAATAAAGGTACCATTATTTCATTCTCTATAGTTTTCCCTAAAGGTAATTATAATGATTTACCTCATACTAAATATAGTGTTATTGATACCCACATTCTGAAAGGGAAACGCATACTGCTGGTTGAAGATAATGAGATGAACAGACTTTTGGCCAATACAGTCCTTTCTCAATATGGAGCCGAAGTAATTGAAGCCGAAGATGGACAAATGGCTATTGATAAATTTGAGCATAATGTCTTCGATTTAATATTGATGGATGTACAGATGCCCATAAAAGATGGCCTGGAAACAACTAAATTCATTAGGGCTAATATTGATAGTAGTATTCCTATCATAGCTCTTACTGCAAATGCTTTTAAGAAGGAGGAAGAACGGTGTATAGAGGCAGGTATGAATGATTTTATTTCCAAGCCATTTGATGAAGATAAATTAGTGCAATTGGTAGCTAAATGGCTGGGACGGGAATCCAATTCTTCTTCACCTGCCATAGCAAAAGCCCATACCGAAAATGCCCTTTTTGATTTAAATAAGCTTGTTTTGATAAGTAAAGGGGATGAAGAGTTTGTGAAAAAAATGGTAAGCCTGTTTATAAATTTAATACCAGATGTACTTACGCAGATGGATCAGGCATATAATAATAAGGATTGGAAAAAAATGGCTTCATTAGCTCATCGTATTAAACCTTCAATTCAGTCTTTAAGCATTATTACCCTTGAAAAGGACATTGCCGCGCTAGAAAATGCAGCCACATCAACCTATAGCAAAGTCGAAGTGTTCGACCATCTCAAGCATATGGAAAAGGTGCTAGGCGAGATTGTAATGCAATTAAAGGTTCCCACAATAGGACTTTAAATGTGTAAGGCTTTATTTGCCAGTCACTAATTTCACAATGCCTATTTCTTTATCATCACCATATACTTTAGCGAGATAAATACCCACAGGGAGAAAATCAAGGTTTATTTTTAATTGCCGGGTATTGCTAAAGGGTTCTTTGCTCAATAATACACCATTACTTGAATATAGGTAAACCACAGCTTCCTGGCATGGATTAAGAAGGTATATGTTGGTTTGGGAATGAAGAGGATTAGGATAAGCATAAAGTGCAGGTGGTTCAGGTAATTTCATACTTAAGAAATCATTGCTGTAAGAAAAGGAGGATATTTCTTGACTGAAAGAGTTATTAGCTACCCCAATAAAGGCAATAGCCAATATTAATGTACGTAAACTAATCTGGTAAAGCTTATTCATATGGTGGTGATTGTAAATTTTATTTGCTTATCAAATATAAGTAAAAAGGCAATTCAGTTTCCCATTGGAGGAAACTTTTGGTTGACTAATTTTAAAAAAAAACAATAAAGGGCAGCAAATCCTTGGATATGCTGCCCTTTAAAATAGAGAAAATATAATTTAAGCGATGGTTACAGAAGAATCCATATAAACATCCTGAATTGTATTCAATA
>CAIWHI010000611.1 GCA_903912435.1 uncultured Bacteroidota bacterium
CAAAGAAAATGAAGGAACACGGTGAAGATGCAGTTTGCAACTATAACACTAAAGAAGCCTGGAGTTTCCCCAATTGGTACCTAACGGAAAAAGGTCTTCACCTGTTGCCCGATTTCCCGCATGCGGCTGGTATTTGCCGCAACCCAGGCTGGAGCGTAGTACCCTTTGCCGAACTCAAAAAACACCAAAATCCAAAGAGTGGAATTAGTATGCCTTAGGGCAAATCTAAAATTATTATGGTTTTTAGAGAATGTAATCTAATATTATTATGGTTTTTAGAGATTACAATCGCTAATTATCATAATATTGTGCGATTGTGATCTAAAATAATCATAACAATTAGAGACTGCAATCCCTAATCGTTATGATATTACGAGATTGTAATCTAAAATTATTATGGTTTTTATAGAATGAAATCGAAGATTATTATTATTTTTGGGGATTATAATCTAAAATCGTTATGGTTTTAAGCAATTACAAGCACAAAACAGTTAATAATTTAGCAATTAAACAATGATAACCAGGGCATTAGAAACCGTAATACTGAAACGCATGTTTCAAGGCATGGCGATACTCGTATTTGGCTCAAGGCAAAGCGGCAAATCAACTATGATTGAAAACATGCTTAAGGCCCAGCCTAAAAAATGGCTATATCTTAATGGCGATGAAGCTGACGTAAGAGAAATGCTTACCAATACCACATCTACGCGGCTGAGAAACATAACCGGCGAAAATACGATTGTGTTTATTGATGAGGCACAGCGAATACCAAATATTGGCCTCACATTAAAGCTATTTACCGACCAGATAAAAAATGTACAGGTTATAGCTACCGGTTCGTCAGCTTTCGAATTATCAGGAAAAGTGAACGAACCTCTTACAGGGCGTAAATATGAATTTATGCTTTACCCCCTTAGCATCGGCGAAATGGTAAAGCACCATGGCCTGCTACAGGAAACACGCATGATAGAGCATAGGCTTATTTATGGCTATTATCCTGGTATCATCACCAAGGAAGGGCATGAAAACGAACTACTAAAACTACTGGCCGATAGTTACCTGTATAAGGACCTACTGATGCTGGAGCAAATAAAGAAGCCCATTTTGTTGGAGAAATTACTATCTGCACTTGCAATGCAGGTTGGGAGTGAAGTTAATTACAATGAATTGGCCCAACATATAGGTGCAGATAAGCAAACGGTGGAGAAATATATCGACCTGCTTGAAAAAGCATTTGTATTATTCAGGCTACCGGCACTTAACCGGAATGTTAGAAACGAAATAAAAAAGGGCAAGAAAATATACTTCTACGATTGTGGAATTCGCAATGCCGTAATCAACAATTTTAGCCGTCTGGAATCGCGCATGGATGCGGGCCAGCTATGGGAAAACTATGTTATTTCTGAAAGAATGAAGTTTCTTAAGTATAACAATATTGATACAAAACTTTACTTCTGGCGCACCACCCAGCAACAGGAAATTGACCTGATAGAAGAAAGGGAAGGTAAAATGTATGCCACCGAATTTAAGTGGGGTAAAACCGCCAAAGCACGATTCCCAAGCACATTTACAGACAATTATGAGGTGGCGGGCACCCAAATAATTTCACCAGAAAATGTTGAAGATTTTATTCTCTAAAAAATACAGGCTGACATTTACCCATAATTAATAGCAACAATTACAAAAATCAATGCCGCTTATAGCAAAGTGGTTTGAATTTTAATATTATGAACGTATCTTTCCGGTTTAAAAGGAAAAGCATGAAAAAAGTAATCTTATTGTTCCTGGCTCTTTGCGTCATTAGTGTATCCTGCTACAAGTCTGTTCCGGGTGCACTTACCTATAGTGTAAATATTGAGAACGATAGCACAGTACATGATATTTATATGAACTCAACAGGATCTTACGACCTGGCTATGCAGGTGAAGTACCTTGCAGGCTATGCCGAAGACCCGGTGACCATTAGCCTTGCAGGTCTTCCTGCCGGTATCAAGGTGGCTACCGATACTTTTACTGGTGTACCTACCTATACTGTACATTTTATGCTTAAGGATAGCAATATGGCTTATGGCACTTATCCTGTAACCCTCAATGCCTACACTGGTACAATGGGTTCAAGGGCTTACAACTTTAATATTATTGTTATTCCTCCAGATTGTGGGCTGTCATTATTAGGCACACTGAGGGGTAGTAATGTGTGCACTGCACGTAACTATAATTATACATCTACAGTTACAAGTGGTGGTAATAACAAAATTATTGTTAACAATTTTGGTGGTTATGGTACCAATGTAAATGTGATGGTAAACCTTGATTGCACCAAAAATACTATCAAAATTGATTCCCTCAATTATGGCAATAATACAGTGCTTTATGGTACTGGTACTTTTACTGCCACTGGTATGATTATCAACTACATAGCTACAAGCACCAACCTTGGTTTTTCTGAGGGTTGTACGGTTACCTATACCAAATAGTTAGTTTTACTTATTAAGTACACATATGTCAAGTTCATCTTATTTTACACGCCTGCAAAAAGAATTGCAGGACATTAAAGACGCAGGATTATTCAAGCAAGAGCGCATTATTGAGTCGGAGCAGGGACCGGAAATACTGGTAAATGGCCGCACTGTACTTAATTTTTGTGCCAATAATTACCTGGGCCTTTCATCTCACCCTAAGGTGCTGCAGGCTGCAAAAGACGCTGTTGACCATCGTGGTTATGGAATGAGTTCGGTGCGCTTCATTTGTGGTACACAGGATATTCATAAGGAATTGGAAGCTAAATTATCTACCTTCCTGGGTACAGAAGATTCCATACTTTATGTAGCATGCTTTGATGCTAATGGAGGTGTATTTGAACCACTATTGGGCGAGGAAGATGCCATTATATCTGATGAGCTCAACCATGCTTCAATAATTGATGGGGTTCGCCTGTGTAAAGCGCGTCGTGGCAGGTATAAGCATAATGACCTTGCCGACCTGGAAGAACAACTGAAAGCAAATATGGATGCCCGCACCCGTATGATTGTAACAGATTCGGTTTTCTCTATGGATGGCACAATAGCACAACTAGACAAAATATGTGACCTAGCTGATAAATATGATGCCTTACTGATGATAGACGAAAGTCATTCATCAGGCTTCATGGGTGCTACCGGCAGGGGTGTTCATGAGCTTTGTGGTGTTATGGGCCGTGTTGATATCATAACAGGTACCCTTGGTAAAGCCCTTGGCGGTGCATCAGGTGGATTTACCAGTGGCCGCAAAGAGGTAATTGATATGCTTCGCCAGCGTAGCCGCCCATATCTGTTCTCCAATTCATTAGCACCATCTATAGTAGGCGCATCAATTGCAGTACTTGATATGATTTGCGAAACCACTGCCCTACGCGATAAGCTTGAAGAAAATACCCTGTACTTCCGCAAGCAAATGACAGAAGCCGGGTTCGACATCAAACCAGGCACACATCCTATTGCGCCTATTATGCTTTATGATGCAGTTATTGCCCAGAAATTTGCTGCCCGCATACAGGAAGAAGGCATTTATGTTACCGGTTTCTTCTTCCCGGTAGTACCAAAAGGCCAGGCTCGTATCAGGGTTCAGATATCTGCAGCCCATGATCGCCACCACCTCGATAAAGCTATCGAAGCCTTTATAAAGGTGGGTAAAGAATTGGGTGTAGTAAAATAAAAAAGCAATTGAGCTAATATATAAAAAGCCATTCCTGAGAGGGAGTGGCTTTTTTGTTATTGCTAAATTAAATTGTTGATTGTCCTGCAAAGATAATTCTAGTGCGCCCTACCCAGCCATGGTTCTGGATTGAGATTTTTCTTACTGTTTTTACCGTAAAACTGCCAAATCTGGAAATTTATTGTAGGTTGGTGCTCATCATTTTCAGCGACTATACCTAATACCTGCCTTGCCCTAACCTGATCGTCAACTTTCACATTAGTTGATTGCAATCCACTATATACCGTGAAAAAATTACCATGTTTTACCATAATTACCCAATTGCTACCTATAGGAGAAAACACCTTAGTAACTGTACCATCAAATACAGCCTTAACAGGTGCTCCTTGAGTAGTTTGGATATCAATACCGTAATTCTCTATAATTACTGTCGGTACAGCAGGATGTGGATGTCTACCAAAATGGTCAGTGATATAGCCTTTATCTACAGGCCAATATAATTTACCCTTATTGCCTTCAAAATTTTCGGCAAGGGCAACATCAGTAGGTGCCAGTAATAGAGCTGGAGCCTCATTAGTTGTATGTGTCTTAGTATGCGGCGTGAACTTGGGCATGCCGGGTGATGTTGCTGGTTCTTTACCAGCAATTGGTTTTATAGGAGTAACTGCAGACGTGGTACCTGGTGCTTTAGGATTTGCAGCAGCCAATTTTTTTGCTGCTTCCTCTGCCTTCCTTTGGGCCTCGGCCATTTCCTTTTCTATATATACATTAATGGCATTATTGATACGGACAGTTGTGAGCCTGTTTTTCTCAATATCCTTTAGTAATTGCCCCTCCTTACCTTTCAGACCCTCAATTGTTTGATTTTTTTCTTTGGTTTCCTGCTCCAATACCTGTTTTTGCTGTTCCTGACTCAAAACCAGCTTTTCCTTATCTGTTTTTTGTTGTGCCAGGGTGCCAATCTTATGTTGCAACTGGTCCTGAGTCATCCTAATCTGGTCTACCTGCTGCTTTCTGTATTCCCTGAATTTTTTCAGGTATTTCATGCGGCGCATGGCATCATTAAAGTCAGAAGAAGAAAAGATAAAAGCCAGCATATTATAAGAACCACGTGACTCATAAGCATATCGGATAGACTGCGCATACCTCACTTTCAGTATATCTAACCTTTGTTTTAGCGTACCCACTTCACGCGAAGACAATTTGATGGTCTTATCAATGTCGTCCATCTCATCGTTAATATTACTAATCAGGCGTTGACGGTCGGCAAGCTTATTTTGCAGGGCACGTAGTTGCCCCAGGGTGGCATTCTTGTCTTTTTTAATGGCATCAAGCTGGCGCTCTGTCTCACCAATGGCATCTAGTATCTCTTTGCGCTTGGCTTCCAGTTGGGCTTTAGAATAGAGCTGGGTAGGCTGGTTTTGGGCATATGCGCTCAATGACAGTAACAAGCATAATATAATGGAGCTTAAGCGCATATAATACAGACTATGTAACAAAAATAACCAATTATAGGTCTTATTGTAAGGTTTTGAACAGTTTTAAAACGATTTAACTTTATTTTTCCACAAAATAACGATTTATTCTTTCTTTATTGGCTTAGGTTTAAGTTCCTTTGTTGAAAATATTTACGGTATGCTATATTCAATGACAGGTTTCGGTAGGGCTGAGGGCATGGTAAACAGCCGGCAGGTAGTGGTAGAGATGAAAGCCCTCAACGGAAAACAGTTTGATATCAATTGTAAGATACCTCCTATCCTCCGTTCCTACGAATTGGATATCCGCAATATGCTGAATAATGTGCTTTTAAGAGGCACCATAGACCTAACTATTACAGTGAAACAAGAAGGCGCGGCTAAACCAATGGTGGTGAATACCGACCTTGCAATGTTTTACTACCAGGGTATGAAGCAAATTGCGCTGCAAATAGGACTACCCGAAGATAATATCATTAGTACCCTTATGCGAATGCCAGAGGTAGTAGCTGCCGACCAGGATGTGATGCCGGAAGGCGAATGGCATGAGGTGCAGAAAGTAATAGACCAGGCAGCCAAAGACCTAATGCAGCACCGACTTACAGAAGGTGAAGCATTGCTAAGAGACATAAAACTACGCATTAATAATATTGACAAGCTGCACGAAAAAATCCTGCCCCTTGAAGCAGAAAGGAAAGAAAGAATCAGGACCCGCCTCACACAGTGGCTTGAGGATATGACATCAAAGGAAAAAATAGATGCAAACCGTTTTGAGCAGGAGATGATATACTATTTGGAGCGTATTGATTTCAGTGAAGAGAAAATAAGGTTGAAGCAACATTGCGGTTATTTCAACGATACTGTGAATGAAAACGACTCTGCTATTGGTAGAAAATTGAATTTCATACTGCAGGAAATAGGCAGGGAAATAAATACCCTGGGGTCAAAAGCTAATCATGCCGAAATTCAGCAGATAGTCATCAATATGAAAGATGAGCTGGAGAAGGCTAAGGAGCAGATTTTGAATATTTTGTAATTTATAAGCACCATTCCCGAAGTACTCAATAGGTTTCCCTTTGAATAATGCTCAAAATGAAGCATTATTCAGGCAGTATAATTGTAGATAAAATGTAGCTTTGCATATACACATTTGGGCAGGCATTTCATATACCTGACAAGTTGAGTAGCAGCTAAATACCACTCAAAAGGAATAATGAACCGAATAATACTCATACTGCTTATTAGCATGCTTGCATTTGCAGCTTGCAAAATAAAGGCACCGTATTTCCAGAAAATTGAAACACTTCCCCAGAATGCCTGGAAATACAATAATAAGCTCACTTTCAAATTCGATATTACCGATACCACAGCCGATTACCAACCTTACTTTCTAATACAGCATACCCAATCTTACCAATACAACAATGTATGGGTATGGATGTATATCAAAATGCCGGGTGATAGCATTATTAAAAAAGAAAGGGTGGATGTAGAATTAGCCGACCCTACCGGTAAATGGTATGGGCGTGGCATGGGCGAAATATATGAACAAAGGATGCCCATAAAATTGAGTGACACCTTGAAATTCAATAAACCGGGTAGCTACCAGATATCACTTGAGCAGAATATGCGTATCAACCCATTGCCCGAAATAATCCATGTGGGCCTCAGGGTAGAAAAAGTACCCCGTCAATTTTAAACTTAATGCGATTTTTTACCTCAATACATCTTTTACTTTTGCTATACATAGTAGCAGCACTTGTATTTTGGGAATTTGATTTGCAGAAACAAAGCACCCAGATTTATGAGAAAGATTTAATAATTTTAAGAAAAGAGATAGATAGCGCAAGAAATCCATCAGTATATAACGAACGCTATGCAAATCTCGTTACCAAACATAAAGCGCGTAGGCAGCAATTCAATGGTGAGGGTGCCACATTTCTTATCTGCATACTTATAGGGGCAGTGATAGTATATACCTCATTTTCTAGAAGAATTAGGCTGTCCCGACAGCAAAACAATTTCATGCTGGCTGTAACGCATGAACTCAAATCACCTATTGCTGCTATGAAGCTGAATCTCCAGACTATGGAACGGCATCAACTGGCCGAGGACAAAAAGAAACTACTAATTGACCGGTGCATTAAAGAATCGAATAGACTAAATGACCTCTGCAATAATATGCTGTTTGCATCACAAATAGAAGGTGGGCAGTTTAAACCAGCCAGGGAGCGATTTAATCTCTCAGAATTAGTTGAAGATACTGTTAGCGATTATGCAAACAGGTATTCACGCAAATTCGAACAGGATATAGAACCAGATTGCAAACTAACTGGAGATAAGGTGATGATACAAATGGCAGTCAGTAACCTGCTTGAAAACGCCGTGAAATACACTCCCGAAAATCTACCTATAAATATCATTCTTAGTCCGGTCGATAAGGGCTTATCAATTCAAATAATAGACCTTGGCTGTGGAATACCGGATAATGAAAAAAAGAAAATTTTCAACAAATTCTATAGAGTAGGTAATGAAGAAAGCAGGAAATCGAAAGGTACCGGACTTGGTTTATATCTCACCAACAAAATAGTGCTGCAACACAAAGGGCGAATCACCGTGAAGGATAATTCGCCCAATGGCTCTATTTTCGAAATAACAATTCCTGTCTAACCAATGCAATCTACTATGGCACCTCTACAACATTCAATATTTCATTGATGATGTTCTCACTTGTCACATTCTCAGCTTCTGCCTCATAAGTAAGCCCAATTCTGTGCCTCATTACATCGTGGCAAATAGCCCTAACATCTTCCGGTATCACATAACCCCTGCGCTTGATAAATGCATAAGCCTTTGCTGCTAAAGCCAAATTGATACTCGCACGTGGTGAAGCACCATAGTTGATAAATGGTTTCAGTTTAGCCAGTTTATATTCCTCTGGGAAACGGGTGGCAAATACAATATCCAAAATATACTGTTCAATCTTTTCGTCCATGTATACTTCACGCACCAATTTACGGGCGTTCAATATATCTTCAGTACTTACAACAGGGTTAATCTTAATAGCACCGGAAGGATTAAGGTTAGTACGGATAATCTGACGCTCTTCCTCCTTTTTAGGATAAGTAATGATTATCTTCAACATAAACCTATCCACCTGGGCCTCAGGTAACTCGTAGGTACCTTCCTGTTCTATAGGATTTTGGGTAGCCAAAACAAGAAAAGGTTCTTCCAATTTGTATGTATTATCGCCTATTGTAACCTGCCTTTCCTGCATAGCCTCAAGTAATGCACTCTGAACCTTTGCAGGGGCACGATTAATTTCATCTGCAAGAATAAAATTAGCAAATATTGGCCCTTTACGCACCGCAAACTCATGTGCCTGGGGATTGTATACCATCGTACCCAAAACGTCAGCTGGTAGCAAGTCAGGGGTAAATTGGATACGTGCAAAGCGTGCATGGATTGCAGATGCCAATGACTTAATTGCAAGGGTTTTTGCTAATCCAGGTACACCTTCCAACAGCACGTGACCATTGGCCAACATGCCAATCAAAAGGCGTTCAACCATGGTCTTCTGACCTACCACTACTTTGTTGAGCTCCATATTGAGCAACTCAATAAAGGCACTTTGTCTGTGAATACGTTCATTTAATTCACGAATGTCGACGGATGAGGATATTTCCATACTGATTTATATGCTTTTATGAACCCTGACCTATCAGGAAAATGATTTTTACAATCCAAAAGTAAAAAGGTAAACTCAAAAACAACAACACACTTATTAGTTTTAACTTTTTTTAAAAAGGAAAGCTACACCAATATATTTACAAATCGAAAAATCTAAATTGAATCTTACCTATGACAGTGATGTTTATACTAATTTCGCCATGAAACAGCGTAGAATAAATTCTAAAAGAATAATGCTGCACTATTAAAAGCTAAAATACTATATAATGGATGATTTCGCCCAAAGATGGCATAATACTGAGCAAATGCTTAAAGAAAGGTTTGAAAAACTTCCTGATTTAGAAGGGATACTTTTCCTCATTGGAGTAAATGAGTATGGACAACTGCCCCGCAAAAAATTCTCAAAGGAACAAAAGCAAGACCTAATGCATATTGCCGTATGTACCCTATTGATGCCTTACGGCTATTATGAATTCATTGGCCGGGATGAAGAAAACTGGCCTCACTTCAAAGAAATAGAAGCAGTACCAGTATTAGGAAATGCAAATCAGGAACAATTGTTAAAAGAGTGTATCATTGAGTATTTCGGTGAATAGCACTAGACTAGTCAAATTTAAATTTGGAAATTCATTAAAATAGAAAAGGCCTGATTATCAGGCCTTTTCTATTTTAATGAAGCTTAAATATTATTGTTCAATTACGAAATGGATAACTGAATTTTCAGAACCTGCACGAACATTTAGCAAGTACATACCATTTGCAATTGAATTACTTAACTGAACTTTTTCATTAATCATACCTCCTACAGTATTTACTTTATTAGTGTAAACTACCTGACCCAGCATGTTTGTAACTTCAAGTATAACTTCCTGATCTAATGTAGTACCTAAAGTACCCTTGATATTGAAGATACCGGTATTTGGGTTAGGACTAACTGAGATATTAGCAATACCAGAACCGACAGTATTAACCGCTGTATTAGAATGAACTATGATAGTTTGGCACTCAGATACTACCGGACTGTTAGTG
>CAIWHI010000612.1 GCA_903912435.1 uncultured Bacteroidota bacterium
ACGTCATTTTCAAAGAACTTTTGTGCAACAAATTTGTTACTCCCAAGGAGAGGGTGTCGTATCCGACCTTTTCTGACAGTATTTTTTGGAGGTTACATTAAAACTATTTGCAGATATTTTTAAGTAGCCCCGGCCTTTAGTCCGGGGAAATGGGGACAAATCAAAATTGGCTTTAGCCAAAATTGGCATGCATGGATACCATGTGCATTAATTTTGGCTAAAGCCAATATATTTTATTGTTTCATACCCCGGCCTAAAGGCCGGGGCTACTGATATTATGTTTTAAGTACACAAGTCGCCTCACCCCGGCCCTTTCCCCCGCTGAAAAAGCAGAACAGGCGGGAAAGGGTGTCGTATCCGACCTTATCTGACTGTAATTTTTGAGATATGCTGGTAGTGGCTACGTCATTTTCAATGAACTTTTGTGGAACAAATTTGTCACTATGTATGACAGGTTAAACGTTGTAATTATATATTGGATTTATATTTTCTCTTTGAAACGCACATTGGGACCTTTAAAATCTATACACTGGTAAATAAGTGCAAGGCCGCATATAAGGGATAGTATAAATAAGGGGAAGCCAACGGCGAATATTAGCCCGGAATCGGGACGATGATTAATTGAATGGTTGTAATTTAAGGAAGAAAGGAAAAGCGCCAATAAGAAATAAGCACTTATTATTGAATAGAAGATGCCAAAAAGCAAGTAAATGATTTTGTGTTTGTAGATGGCAGGTATTGATAAAAATAAACACATTGACAATGCGTAAATACTGAATTTTACATTTACGGTTTCACCAATAAGGTAAATAAGGCCGAGTACCAAAAAATACCAGGCTGGAAAATATTTCCCGATTTTGGAATAAGATATGGCAGTTGTCAATTGTTGGTTGCGTTTTTATATAAACGCAGTAATTAAAAAAATATTATGTGGGGCTGGTGTTGGTTACCTATCCTATTCTGATTTTTGAGGGATTTCTGATAATAACATCAGACCCTACAGCCATAAAGACAGAGTGGGGTTTAGTACCTTGTATAAATGGGGCGAATTCGGGGCCATAAAGGCCTGCAATATCAGCATCGAGCGTAAAGGCCTGCACGGGGTAAACCTGCCATGCGGGGTGCTCTACTCCATATTCTATAAGGGTGTTTTGGTTTAAGGCATTGTAGCCCCAATAATGCTGCAGGATGAAATATTCCTCACTATCGGGTGCCATATTTTGTGGTACTGGGGTGGCAGTTACAGATAGTGAATTCCATTTGTTGGTTGATTTCCATTCGTATTGGGCCTTTAGTGTGTCCTTATTCTGTATTACAGAATGCCGCATGGGCATGGCTTTATAATGCTCGTTATATAGGGTATTGGCTATTATAGCAATGAATGATTGCGGTACAATTTCAGAAATAAAGCCTACACCTCTTCTGGCGTTGTCATCATGTCCATACCTGACATAATACCGGAGGTTTACCTCCTCAAAGTTGGTAAAGTAGGGCCATTTTACGCCAAATATGCGTGTATCTTTAAAAAGGAAGCCTACCATGCTTACCAATGCCTTGCCCTGCCAAAGGTCGATATGGGTACCAGGTGGGAGGTGGGGAAGTAATATTGAAGGGTCTACCTCGTAATTGATCATGGCCAGGTATTGCCAACGCGCCTTGAGAAAGATTCCTTTTTTCATAGAATTGTAAAAAGGTCAAAGTTATGTTAAGGGGGCATCATTTAACTAAACTGATTTTGATTTTGGCACGGGTTTTGCAATACTTCTACTAAAAGCAACCCTTTATGCAAAAGAGAAACGTAATTTACTTCAGCAAGAACAAGGCCCTTAAAATACTTGAGCGCCCAATTGAATCAGACTTGGTAACCTTCTTAAGTGCCACTTTCGCGCTATCGCGCAATAGGGTGGTGAAGAACCATATCCAGAACACATTGCAGCATCTTGATTCTACTGCCTACAGGTTATCTGCCTAGTAATCAATAGGTTTCATGTAGTCCGCAGGGATTTTATGTCTGCCGGCCTCGTAACAGGCCTGTTATCTACCTTGATTTTAATTAAGCATGGTAGGCAATCAAATAATTCAGTCTATAGACTGTCTTTATATATAGGTGTATTGTTTAGTCGCCGGGTCGCTAAACGATACGCCTTTCTTTTTTGCATCGACGAGTACCTTGATGGGCAATTATTAGTTTCCCTGCAAAGGTAGCGGCGCACCTACGGAGCGCATAAAATTTGAATGACAATATTGCTACAAAGCCATTGTCTTGATGGGACAATATCTGTTTTGTTTGAAAATTTCGAAATAAAAGGCTCCACTAGTTTTTTTGTTGTTTTTATCAGAGATTAATAAAAAAATATAATTTTGATTTTATGAAAGCAGCAGCAACTATAATTGCTCATCCTACCACTTCAGAACAGATGGAGGCCTTAAAGGCCTTTGTTAAGGCACTTAAAATTAAGTTTGAGATTCTTAGCCCTGAAGAAAAAGGTTATGACCCTGAATTTGTAGAAATGATTCTCCAGGGTGATAATGATTTTGAAAATGGGGATTTCAAAATTATTAAGACCGAGGATTTATGGAATTAGGGAACGATGATCAAATAAAGTCCACCATCTGGCTTGTTCTTTTCCTTTTCTACTGCGTTACAATA
>CAIWHI010000613.1 GCA_903912435.1 uncultured Bacteroidota bacterium
GGAACTATAGCTGCTATTAGCGTATTACTACTAGCCCACGTGCCACCTGCTGTGGCATCACCCAATGTAGTATTTCCTCCAACACAAACCAATGGAGTACCCGTAATGGCGGTAGGATTAGGATATACCGTTATTCCAGTGGTGGTATAACAGGTTGTTGGCAAGGTATAAGTTATTGTTGCTGCACCCAGACCTATTCCGGTTACTATTCCTGTCAGAGAACCAATAGTAGCAACCGTTGAACTACTACTTGACCATGTACCTGTTCCTGCATCACTCAATAATGTGGTATAACCCAAACATACCGTAGTAAGTCCGGTAATGGGGTTCGGTGTTGGATTCACCAAAACTGATGTTGTTATTGTACACCCTGATGAAATAACTGTATATGATATGGTAGCTGTACCAGCTAAAATTCCCGTTACAATACCAGTGGTTGAACCAATTGCGGCAACGGTTCCATCACTGGACGCCCATGTACCTCCCGTGGTTGCATCATACAGGGTGGTTGTAAACGTACCCCCGTCGCAAACAGAGGTGACCCCTGTAATAGGCAAGGGTAAGGGATTAATAGTAACCACTGTGGTAACGATGCAACCTGTTGCAAGGGTATAGGTTATCATAGATGTTCCTGGGGAAACTCCGGTAACAACAGCTGAAGTTGAGCCTATGGTTGCAACACCTGTATTACTACTTATCCAGGTTCCACCACTCACTCCATCGGTAAGATAGCTTGTTGTAAGGTTACAAAAGCTTAAAATACCAGTTATTGCCGGTGGCAATGGATTTACCGTAAATGTTGTTGTTGTAAAACAGCCTGTTGGTGCTGTATAGGTCATTGTTACAGTCCCCGCTACGTTACCGGTTACCACACCAGTAGTAAGTCCTACCGATGCGATACCTCCAATACTACTCGACCATCGTCCACCTGTTGTGGTATCTGCCAAAGTAGTAGTAAGGCCTACACACACATTCAAGGTTCCGGTTATCGGACCTGGCAATGCAATAATGGTAACATGTATAGGTACACGCGGGCTTTCACAACCCGCAACTGTTTGAGTAACCCACCATGTAAAAGTACCCGCTACTGCTGTAGATGGTATGGGTCCGGTTGTAGAGCCAACTCCTCCTATGGCAGTGGTATACCATTTGATGCCCAAACCTGAAGCTGTAAGCCTGGCAGATGATGCCCCTAAACAATAAGAAGTATCCCTGACCGTAGGGGGAGGAACTGATGTGGCCGGTAAAACTGTAAGATAAAAATGCCTTACAGCACAACCACCAAAAATGGATGAACTTGTACCAGTAATAGTATAAGTGGTCATTGCTGATACCGAATGGGTCAATACACCACTTGATAACCCTGTAGTAGCAATAAGACCTGTTGATGGAGCCCAGGTCCAGGTAGAACCCGCCCAATTATCAGCAGCACCATTAGCTATAGTGACACCTATGGTATCGCCTGAATAGGTACATGATGTTACAGTATCTGTAGTATCATAGGCTGTACCCAATACTACCATTGATGGATTGGTAATGGCACTATCAAGACCATATGTACCATTAAATACATAAGCAAAATTGATAGTAGCACTATCACCGGCGGCAATATCGCCGATATTAAATACAAGTCCAATAGCATAATCTCCGGTATATGACGTACCAGTGGTAAATACTGCTCCACCGGCAGTACCTGCCGAAAATGCGGATAATAAAACTCCGGTAGATGTAGGCCATGTTGTGCCTATAAATGCCTTGGCGCGGCAATCCTTAGTACTTAACGACATTGACTGGGTAGTATAGGAAGTACCCCAGGCACTTACCTGAACCCTATTGGCATAGTCATTTTGGTAATCAACTATATTTCTGGTATTAAATGAACCTGATGATGTTTGATCATTGTCGGGGTCAGTATGCCTCATATAATATACCCCTGTAATTGTTGAAGCACTTAAATTTTTAAACCTTACCTTTATCTTTAACCAGGATGCGGTTGTATCAAGAGTATAAGTTTGGGTTATCTGTAGGTTACCACCTGACGCTGTACCTTGCCAAACACTTTTTAGCTGTCCGCCCGAATTAGTATAAGAAATATTTGTTCCTGTTAAGCCTCCTGTAAATCCTGTAGCCCCTGCTGCCTGCAAATATTGAAACTGGGCATCCCACCTTGTACCACCAGCCTGCACACTCCAGGCCTCATATGGCGTACCAGGCATGGAGTAATCTCCAAAAAATGCGGGAGTGCCTGTGGTCCATCCATCATGTCCTGCATCATATATCATCATAAGGCGTGCTGTGGTTGTGCTTGCTGTACCAGGCCCTGGATCCCAGGCATATTGTGACGGTGAGCGAGAATAATAACCTGATGGCAATGTAGGTGTAACAGACCCAAGAGAACCATTAGGAGCTACCCCAACTTCAACAAATTGACCAGGTAAAAATATTTGATCCCCTACCATTTGAGCATTTACCTTATTAAGAGATAATACAAAAAAAGTGAGTATCAATACTACAGCCGACAGGTTTTTCATAAAGTATAATTAAAACTATATTATATAATATTTTTTCTTTATAAATCGAATTACAATAAAATTACCCTTACCCTGATTTTCAAATCAGGAATCCAACTCCCAAATATACTCTATTTTTCAAAATCTACCACATATCTATTAACCCACAAATGTGTATATCAACTTTTGATTAAAAAAAACACCGTTGCCACCATATTTTTCATTATTTCGTTCTTATTAAAGACATTAAAAATTGATAGTAGGTTGGGTAAACCTCTGCTATCATTAACTTGGCGTAAAAAACTAATGAAATGTTAGTGGAAGGAAGAAATATAAATTTAGCACATTACTTAGCCCAACCAATTTAAAATGTTATAGAGTATAAACAAATTCCCAAAAATAAGCACGCAAAACAAAAATGTTACTATTTTTACTCAGTTCTAAATAATTACTCAAAATTGACAACCTTGCACCCAACATATTTTGCCTCCATCAGGTATTACAAGTTCAAATTTGGCATTAATAAGCTGAGCTTAGCACTCCTATATTTTGTCTTTTCATTATTGGCAAATCCTGTCATTGTAAAGGCAAGAATCAGTTCCCCATTAAATAAAACTATTTCAGTATCTATAATTGCTGAGTCTGGTTTAGGAACCATTAGCGGTAGAGTAACCGGAGATTTACTACCGCTAAAAGGTGCTAAAATTTTATTACTTAAAAACGACGAGGTAGTTGCCAGCACCGAAACTGATGCGGAAGGCCATTATTCCTTTACCTACCTTGAGCCCGGATATTATGACCTGAAAGGAACTAAAGAAGGTTTCAGAACAGCTATTACAAATACTATCCCAACAAAGGAGGATCAGGAAACTATATTGGATTTTTACATGCCAAAATTCAACAATAAAAACATGAACCGCTACCCTATTGTTGAGTCATATCATGCAAGCCAAAGGAGAAATAGATGATATTATCGAATTCAAGACTCATTAAATTTTGTAGACCATTTATTACCAGCGACATTAGAAGTACAAACTTATTTCATGAAGAGACATTCACCCTTACTTCTTCTCACCTGCATTCAAAACCTCAAAAGCCTTATAAACCGCTCTATGTAAAATAGTAGCATGGTTTTCGCCAGGTAATGGCACCTCCATTACTTTTGGCCAATGACTTGATGTCCCCTTTAAGATACGAACCAGAGTTGCTGCATCATCTTCCATTACATTGCCCTCATTGCCTACCGAAACTACTACCCTTATTGAATCGTACTTTTGGGTATTCACCAACTTCTTGGCATCTGCCAGCAACGATTCATCATTCCACCAAAGGCTGGGGCTTACAATTATATAATCATTAAACAGCTTTGGCTTATTGACTAAGATCTCTGTTGCCAGCAATCCACCCAGAGACTGGCCAATAATAATTTTATGCCCATTAGTCCTATAGTTTTTGGTGATAAAGGGCTGCAATTCATGATCAATAAATGAAATAAACTTTGCCGACTTACCCGTGGTTGGATAGCTTTTTAAATCAGCAGTAATGGAGGTGGGAAATGTAAAATCACGTTTCCTGTCTACATTGCCAATACCCACAATTATACAAGGAGGCATAGCCTGAATCATATTCAAAAATTGCACTAACCCCGCAACATGAATAAAATCTTCATTAGCCGACCCATCTAATAAATAAATAACAGGATAACTCTCTGTATCTGATTTATGATAACCCTCAGGTAAATAAATATTCAACAATCGTAGCTCGTTTAGTTCCTTTGATTGCAATTCATCAATTACACCTATAGAGAACGGCTTATGGGCAACCTTTACC
>CAIWHI010000614.1 GCA_903912435.1 uncultured Bacteroidota bacterium
AAACTAGCCAAAGAACAGCAACAAAAAGAGGCACTGCAAAAAGAACTTGACTTAAAAGACAAGAAGCTAAAAGAACTGCAAATGGCAGCAGATTCTGCCAAACACAGGCAGGATTCTATAATGGCCCAACATACAAAAGATAGTATTTCCAATATTAAACCAACCAAACTTACCCCTAAAGAACAAAATGAAAAAGCCCTGAAGGATAAAAAAGAGAAAGAAAGGTTATTGAAGGAGAAAGCATTAAAAGAAAAACAACTAAAAGCACAACAACTGAAGGATAAACAATTGAAAAATAAAAAGCCACCTAAAAACGGCACAAATATGAATGTAACCAATAGCGCTAAAACTGAGGTGCCTGGGAAATAGAGGAATAATTGTAACTCTATTGTTGATTTCTAAGCTGTTGTTGTAATTGCGGAATCAATTGTTCGCATTCAGCAATGGCTGATGTATATTTTTGTATATTTTCTTCAATTGATTGAATTACTAAATCTTGATTCCTAATTTGTTGCTCCCTGTCTGAATCAGTTCTAAGCATATGAAATTCCTTTATGTGTTTTAATTTATCATTTGCCACATCAAGATCAGCTTTTAAATTTGCCAATTCGCTTTTGTATGTTACTGTACGCTTATTCAAACCTTCTAGTTTATCTTTTATTTCTTGCAAGTTTTCCATTTTCTTTTGAGTTTCACGTACGGCTACATTTTTTACAGAATCATCGTGTCTCTGCTGGATTGCTGCACGTTCCTCAGCGCTTGGACCACAAGAAGATAAAATGAACAACAGTAAAATTGCTTTTATTTGAAAAATTGCTTTCATAAGTATATTATTTAATTATTTCAATGCAAACATAGTAATTTGAATTGATGATTTACTAATCAAAGTTAAGAATCTCTCAAATTTACAATGGTTAAGCTACTTATTATTTACAAGTACTCATTTAAACTTATGATCCTATATAAAACTTACAGAAGCAAAAATTATAGCTGTAATCATCTAAATTCTATTTCAGTTTACTTATGATAACCCTATTGGCGTAGTAGCTTTAGAGAATCCATCTGTAAAAAAGATGCATGGCATCAAATCACCAAATTTTGTTTCGTGCCTGATTGTATGTGTCACGGCCTTCAGAAATGGGACAATTTGTAACTCATAGGCATAAGCAGGCACATGCTGACAGGTTGCCTGACCAATATATTTATCAGGATTAATTGCTTTTTTGGGTGAACAAATGATATTTTCCGAGGTGTAAATATCTGAAGTAAATCTTTTTACATTATTTGTTATCAACTGGTAATAATGGTGAATATCTGTTGCAATTGCAACAATGGCTAGGAGCGGGTCAAGTTCCATGGCTGTCAAAATATCCCAGGTAACATTAGGCGCATATAGGGTTTTTACATGCTCTAACATAGAGTGAACGTAAAATGTGGGATAAAAATCCAGCGTATTCCAATACAGGGTGGTTTGGTTGGCCAGAATCGGGATGGAGTTGTAATAGGTATTAAAATCCTCATCACCGGCAGCAAGTGCAGCAAGACACATGCAATTGATATTCAGGTTCTGGTTTTGTGAGTAGAGGTATAATGCATACAGACTGGCAAGTGTACCACCCAGGCTATGGCCTGTAACATATACATTGGTTGCGCCTACGTGCCTAAGGTATTCCACAGCAGTTAAAGGATGATAATTATCTCCATCCAACGGAACCGATTTCATATTTATGAGTACATCCAGCCCCAGTTTGAATCCACAGCCTATTTTGGGATGGTTACCTAATAGCGGATTCTGCCCATTTGGGAAATAATCCCATGATGATGCTATAAGGCCACCCAGGTCCTCAATCAGATCAACTGTATTAGCATTATTTGTACCGGAAAGGCTGATAACATATACCGGGGACTCACCTGATGTATTACGGGCAATGTACATCACATTCTGTGAGGTATGCATTGAAACAGCGGTATTTAACCATACCACTTCCCATTCCCCTATTTCACTACGTACTTCACTATCAGCAAGCACTTTCGTAGTTACTTCCAAAGTGTTGGTATATATAGTTTCTGCACTTTCCCCTATAAATATTTGACTTAGGTTAGAAAGCGTGCATAATGAAAAGACAACTGAATGTGGTAGGTTGCTTGCTGGTATGCTTGCTAGATTGCTCATGTTTTTTAGGGATTTTTTGAGTTAAACTATTTGATGTGAAATTACAATTGTAATTATACAGTTTTTGTATGATTAATTAATGGAGTTATGTAAATAATTTGCCTATAAACCAGGATTACATGATCTGGAAATAACATTAATTGTTTCTTCTTACAAGTTTTCGGGGATGATTTTGACATTATTGCAACTCTGCAATAATGTCATTCATAAATCCTCCAAAACTATGTAACCGGCATCGGCCAGCAACACCTAAATAGTGTTGTGGCCGATGCCGTTATACTAAGTTATCAATTTGCATTAATACCCACTAGCTTGAAATGCCGCATTGAGGGCCGCAGCCTGCAGTAAAGAAGGTTTGTGCTAATGGAGAACCTAAATTCAAACTATTAGCAATTTTAGTAACACTACACAAGTATTCATGCCATGAAAGCACTTCACCATATGGTGCCACATGCTGGCATTTGGCTTGTTCAAGCCAGGTAGTAGCAGTTCCTGATGGTGGTGGTGTGATTTCAGATGGGGTATAAATTGAATGAGTAAACATATGATATGAACCATATTGATCATAGCGGTCTAAAATGGTATCTTTCATAAACTTCTTTATTACCTTGTCTTCTAATGGTGTGGTTTTGATAGTAGGCAGATACAAAGATGATAATTCCGCCAATCCCGATTCTGTAAAACAATGAGGTGCTACATCCATATCATTCCATATGCGTATATTTTTTTCACCACTGAAAATGACATCGTAATAGTCTTTAAAATAATCATTGCCGGTTGCTGATGAGGCTATTGGCATGCTATAAATTGTATTATCCGGCAATTGGGCGTAAACGTAAGTGGAAAATACCGGAGTTAAAGTGCCTCCAAGGCTATGACCACATACATAAACAATATCACCAGGCTTTACATTATTTTTTAAATATGCCAGGGCACCATCATTTGATGATTCGGTAACCCCCATTGACAATAAGTTATTAAGGGCAATACAAGTACCCTCAGCAATTTTAGCTATTCTTGGTGCATGGTTAGGAGCTATTGGAGTTGATGGTAATGGCACCGTTTTACCTACATTGAAATCTTCTGTAAACCAAGCTTCCATACTCAAAAAATCAGTGCCGGCAATTCCAACAAGATAGGTGTTTACTCCAGGGTTAAGATCATTACTACAAGCGATATACATTGAATTTAATGGCTGGGTAATTTCTTTAATAATTCCAGATTCGATAACATATGGTCCCCATACTGTTGACCAGTTGCCTATATACTTGATAATGTCCTCATTGGTCAATAACGTGTTGATTACAGTTGCCGTATTAGCAGAAGCTGTTGCCGAACTTTCAAAAGGAAACATTTGTGATAAATTGATGAGCATCGCTGTGCTAAATATCTTTTTCTGCGTTTCTGTGATTATGTTTTCCATTGTTTATGTATAATAGTTATTCCTACTCTTTTCATGGCTTTTCAGATTCCCCCATCTGTGTTATATACCTGCCCAGACCAGGTTTAATGCCTTCGAACTTTCAAAAAAATGATCTGCATGTATCAATTATGGGTGTTTGACCTTGCAGGGGCTATTGCACCCATAATTGTAGTAAATTAGAATCTGAGGCAAATACCGGGACATATGGCTGAAGCATATCCACCACCACACAAGTGGCTATGTGCTGCAAGTACTGTTGCAATATTTCCTGAAACTATTTCTGCTCCTATTTCCAGAAGATCAACTGTTTCAGTTGGCACAAAAGTTATCAGGCTAAACTGGGTTGTTGCAAATGAACTATTTATATATTCTACTACAGTGTATGGCATAGCATAGTTCCATGATTTTGCTTCTGCGAGCAAGTTGAGAAGGAAAGTTTTTACTTTACCATCAGGTAGCTCATTTACAACATCTATCATTATAGTACATCCGGTAGCATCAGGTGGCAGGAAGGGAACTATATCAAGATGGTTAATATAGTTGGTTTGTGTAAATACATTCTGGTAAGCAATTGCAAAATTGGTATCACCACACATTGGGGAAGCAAATGTGGTTACCGAAACATCTGATGCAGGAATTATTGGTTCAAATTTTGAAAGCTGCCATGCTGCCAGTGATGCAAGTCCACCACCCTTGCTATGTCCGGTAACATATAATTTTGAACCAGGATTAGCCTTAAGCATACCGGTAATTGTAGAACGGATTTCAGTAATCAACTCCATTAAACAGATAAAATAACCTGTATGTATTTTTCCCGGAAAGCCAGGAATAGAAGAAGGTTTTACGATCAGGTCAGAAAACCAGTCCAGTGCTGAGTTATATACTGTACCTCTGAAGGCAAGGATAATACCTTCAGCAGTCTGGCCAATAAGGCATGCAGCTGGCAATAGGTCACTACTTATAACAATGGGCGGTGCTATAAAGAAACAATTTTCATACCAGGGGGCAACCTGGGGCAATGGGGTGGTGCCGCCTATACCATAGGCTAATG
>CAIWHI010000615.1 GCA_903912435.1 uncultured Bacteroidota bacterium
ATAGATCATATACAAACCAAGTATTTCTCCAAATATTTGATTCTCCCATACAGTTTCAAAAAAGGAATAAAGGCATGGGATGATGCAGCTTATGCAACCATTGTTAGTTACCCACTACTTATACCAAAGATATTTTATTCATCCAGGGAGCAAATTTTTGCTTACACTAATTTTCATGCTTCCACAGCTTATTTAAAGTCTTACTTAAGGGGGCCGCCTGCTCTTATATCCTAATTTATATTTGAAACAAAATTCAGTTAGAGTGCTGAAAGGTACTCTTTCTTGGCTGTGCAGGTTTTAGGTTTCCAATCATCTTCATTTTTATTATAACAAGGTTTATCCTGAATCCCATATTTTATGGTTATTTTTCTTTTATGGCGAATGCGTCTATGCATTCTTGTAGCCTTAATTATATCATTTTTGCCTCATGTTATAAATGCCCAGGTACTAACCCTGCACGATGCAATTAATAAGGCTTACGCACATTATCCCTTATTAAAACAACATCAGCACGAAATTGAGGCTGCCGGAGCCCATATCGCTTCAGTAAATGGTGGCCGATTACCATCGCTCACTATACAAGATCAATTGACGGCAGGTACCGATAATGCTTTGCAAGGGGGCTATTATTCTTTAGGTATTGTGCCCTCTACACCGGGTAGCTATACCAATATAAGGAATAGCCCAAATGCTGGTAATGTAGGAATAGCCCTTCTGAAATGGGAGTTTGCTACATTCGGATATAATAAGACCAGGGAAAATGAGGCAAGAGCCCAACTTTCGGTAAGTCAGTCTATATTAAACAGGGACAAGTACCTATTGACCCAAAATTTAATCTGCACCTACCTCGATTGGTTAAAAAAGTACCAACTCTTAAAGGTTCAGCAGGAAAACCTGCAGAGGGTACAAATACTGCTCAATGCCATAAGGGCCAATATTATGAGCGGATTAAAGCCCGGTGTGGATAGTAGTACAGCTATTGCCGCGTTGGCCGATGCCAGAATAAATTACCTTACCTGTTTAGATAATTATCATAATGCCGGTATAACATTAGGAACCTTAAGTGGTATGCCTACCCTACAGGAAATGCCTGATACAGGGTTGCTTTCAAAAGCCTATATCCAAACCGAAAACTTAGACATAAGGGATACAGCCATGGCTGCAAGTCATCCCTTACTAGATGTATTTAAAAAAAATATTGAAAGGCAATTAGCCTCCAACCAATCTATAGCCCATAAATACCTACCTAAGTTGGGACTTGATGCTGCCGGATGGGTGCGGAGTTCAGGCATATCACCCACAGGTGTTTACCCAGATAATCTTGCTTATGGTATGCCCTATAGTAAGAACAATTATCTAATAGGTGTTACAGCAACCTATAACCTGTTTGACCTGAAACATCGGCACGATGAACTGGTAGAAGGCAATTATACTGCTGAGGCATTGGAAAGTACACTCGATTACCAGCAAACATCCCTGAATGGATTATTGGCTCAGGCCAATGGTACCTGGAGTATAACCCTTGAAAAATTCAAGGAGATACCAGCCCAGTTATCTGCTGCCAGGCAAGCCTATGGACAACAGATGGCATTATACAGGTCGGGGCTGAATACTTTGGTGGAGTTGACCAATGCCCAATACTCACTTACCCAGGCCGAGACCAATTATATCCTGGTTCAGGACGATTTATTGCAATTGCTATTCATCAGGGCTGGTCTCAGTGGTCGCCTTGATAATTTCTTACAAAATTTTAAACAATAGATTATGAGCCTCGTTTCAGCATCGCTTAAAAGGCCTATAACAGTATTGGTGATTATTTGTGCGGTATTCTTTAGTAGCATAATGGCTATTAAGAATATTCCTATTGATATTTTCCCCAAACTTAACCTCCCGGTTATTTATGTTATAGAACCTTATGGGGGTATGACCCCGCAACAAATGGAAGGCTTCTTCTCAACAAGGCTTGCCGACCAGTTCCTGTATGTAAATGGTATTAAAAACATCAGCAGTAAAAACGTACAGGGAATAAGTATTTTAAAACTGACATTTTTTGAGAGTACTGATATGGCCGAAGCAACAGCTCAGGTGGCATTACAATTAAACAGGGCTATGTCCTTCTTCCCGCCGGGTGCATTGCCTCCACAGGTAGTTCGCTTCGATGCTTCATCTTTGCCGGTGGGTACCCTTGTTTTTACTAGTCCGGGGAGGAGCCTTGCTTCAATCAATGACCTTGCGGCTACAAAAATTAGGCCTTTGTTTTCTACAGTTCCAGGATTGTCAGCCCCACCACCAATCGGTTCTAATATGCGCACAGTGGTGGTAAATATAGACCCTAATAAGTTGCGTAGTTATAATCTTACCCCCGATGAGGTGGTGGCTTCAATTGCCCATAACAATATTACAGCCCCGTCGGGCAATATAAGGATGGGTAATACCATGTATATGGCCACAACCAATGCACTGGAAAGCACTATAAAAGCATTTGGCGAGATACCTGTGAAAACAGATAATACCAATAATGTAATGCTACAGGATATTGGTACCGTTCAGGATGGGGCAGATGTGACCACTGGTTATGCATTAATCAATGGAAAGCGCTCCATCTACATGCCCATTGTAAAAACACCAGATGCCTCTACCTGGGAAGTGGTGCAAAAGTTCAAGGCCAAATTACCAGAAATGCAAAGCCTGCTACCCGACGATGTACATATCAGCTACGAATTCGACCAGTCGGTATTTGTAATCAATTCGGTAAAAAGCCTTGTAACCGAAGGGGTTATTGGGGCTATCCTTACAGGGCTAATGGTTTTGTTATTTTTAAGAGATTGGCGTAGCTGTGTTGTGGTGGTCATCACCATTCCATTGTCAGTATTAAGTGCGGTATTCTGCCTTAAGATGGCAGGCCAAACCATTAATATCATGACCCTTAGTGGGCTTGCGCTAGCCATCGGTATCCTTGTAGACCAGGCTACGGTAACTATCGAGAATATCCATCAGCATCTGGAGATGGGTAAACCTAAAAAGCAGGCAATTTATGATGCCTGTGAAGAAATAGCCTTTCCATTATTCCTCATTTTGTTGTGTGTGATTGCAGTTTTTGCACCTGCTCTTATTATGCAGGGCGTTCCAAGGGCGCTGTTTCTACCATTGTCCTTGTCAATTGGTTTTGCAATGATTGTTTCCTTTATCCTTGCCCAGAGTATAGTTCCCATATTTGCAAATTGGCTCTTGAAAGAAGATAAATTGCACCCTGCAAATGGAGGTTTTTTTAATGCAGGTCTTATACTTGACCCAAATGAACAAAAAGAAGTGGAAGAGCAAATTGCGAGGCAAGAACAAGAGCCGGGTAAAAATGACTTTTTCGATAGATTGAAAATGAAATTCCTGCACAGCCTAGAAAAGATGGTAAGTCATAAGAAGAGGAATGTGAGCCTTTACCTCTTTTTTGTTTTGCTTCTGTCAGGTGGCTGCTTCTTATGGATTGGTAAGGATTTGTTGCCCAAAACAAATAATGGACAATACCAGATAAAATTACGCATGCCCGATGGTACCCGGCTGGAACGCACAGAAGGCTTGGTAATGGATGTGTTGAAAGTCCTGGATAGCATTAGTGATAACCATGTGCAAATAAGCTCAGCATATGCGGGTATGCTGCCAACCAACTATGCCTCAGCCAATTTGTATGTATTTAATAGTGGTACCCATGAGGCATCATTGCAAATTCAATTGGATGAGCAGTTTAAAATGGGTAAGGATAAATTTCAGGATTTGGTAAGGTCTTCACTCAAAGCGAAGCTACCGGCATTGAAAATATCTTTTGAGCCTATTGAACTGACCGAAAAAATTATGAGCCAGGGTGCTTCGACCCCAATTGAGATTCAGGTGGCAGGCAAGGATATGGAGCAGATAGAGGATTATGCCCATAGGCTCACCAAAGAGCTAGACAAGGTTGATTTCATGAGGGATGTGCAGATTCAACAACCCTTGAAGTGCCCATCTGTAAGTATCATCCTTGACAGGTATAAAATATCCCGTCTGGGATTGAAATTACTGGAAGTATCAAGGTCTATAACCGCCTTTACATCATCAAGCAGGTTTACCGAGAAGAACCTCTGGCTCGATACCCGCACTGCCTACACCTTTCAGGTACAGGCCCAGGTGCCTGAGTATATAATGAATAGCCTCACAGACATTCGTGAGATACCGTTACAGGCAGGTAATTCAAGCTTGTTATTACAAGATGTCGCAACAATCCAGATTGATACTGCTGTTGGTGAATATGATAGAAGTGGCCCCAGGAGGTATGTTACAGTAAGTGCTAACCTCTATAAAAAGGACTTGCAAAGTGG
>CAIWHI010000616.1 GCA_903912435.1 uncultured Bacteroidota bacterium
AATAAGAAATAATTGAAGTACCAGTAGTAACCCCGTTAACCAAACCTGCAGTACCAATGGATGCCACAGCAGTATTACTACTACTCCATGTACCACCAGTTATTGCGTCGGTTAAAGTTGTGGAAGTACCAGAACAAATGCTGGTAGTACCTGTGATTGTAGAGTTACTTACCGAAATTAATTTTGTAGTATTTGTACCACAACCTGTAGCGTAGGTGATTGTGGCAGTACCATTACCTATACCTGTTACTATACCCGACGCACTACCTATGGTTACAATTGATGTATTATTACTAGACCATGTACCATACATTGTGGTATTGGTCATAGCAGATGTGGCACTTGCGCAAATAGAGCTAATACCAGAAATGGCCGCAGGTGCGGCATTTACTGTCAAAGATTTTGCCGAGGTTGCTGTACCACAACTATTACTGATTGTATAGGAAATGATTGAAGTACCATTTGATACTCCTGTTACAGTACCTGTAGAACCTATTGTAGCTACACCAGTATTTGAACTAGACCAAACACCACCGCCACTACCATTACTAAAGTTGGTAGTCGCAGCGGCACAAACCGAAGAAGCGCCGCTGGTGGTATTTACAGTTGGCGTAGTAGCTATAGTTACCGCTTGGGTTGCTGTAGTGCCGCAACCAGTAGTATATGAGATGGTAACATTACCATTTGAAACTCCAGTTACTATACCGGTAGAGCCTACTGTAGCTATGCCCGTAGAGTTACTACTCCAGGTACCACCTGCTGTAGTGTTGGTAAGTGTAGTAGTTGCACCTGTACATAAAGTAGAACTACCAGCTATAGTAGCTGGTGCGGCTTTTATATTCACTGTAGTAACAGCTGAACTTGTTAGGGTTCCACTCGTATTACAAGTCCCTGTACCAGTCCATGTAATTTTACAATAATAATATCTTGTACCTGCTGTAACTGTAGATGGAACATAGGTTAATGACCCGGTTGAACTTGCAGCACAAGTTCCAGAACCAGATGATACTAATGTACCACCTGTGGTAGTATTTGTAGTATTCTGGTACCAGGCATATGAAATTGGCACACCAGATGAGGCACCTGTGATAGTAACATTACATGTATTGTACCTGAATGTTATCGTACTTGCAGTTGCACCTACACAGGCGTTAATAGTAGCTGTTATTGTCCCACTTGTATTTGGAGCATATTTCCTCGCTCCATTTGCCTGAATACTTAGCATATTCAACACAAACAAAAACTGGATGGCAATTAGACTTCTGTTTTTCATATACTTGGTATTTATTCTATTAATTGGATATTTCAAAAAATTGGGCAAAAAATGGACGCTACATGCCAAAGGCATGTATTATATTGAATTTTTCAATTGATTGTTTTAAGCGAAATTGAAGCCTGCTAACAGGTTATCATGATTTGTTGAAACATTTAAGTTACCATTATTGCATTCCCTCATTTTAGCAATAGATTGGAAAATTTTATTGACACTCTTATTGATCATTTTAAATACGCCATCATCTTTTACTATATAATCAAATGCTCCCAGCTCCATTGCTTCAAGTGCTATATGTATGTCTTTCTGACCAGAAATCATCAACATATAGATAGATGGGTGGGTGCTTTTTACCATATTCAATAATTCAAGGCCATTGTATGGGTCCATATTGAAATCAACGAAAATGATATCAGGTGAAAGGTTAAGCATATCTATGCAATCCGGGCCCTTGTCGAAAGTATGCACATTCTTAAAGCCAATATTCATCAGGTATTGCCTGTATAATGCCTGGCAGAATTGATCATCGTCAACTATAAAAACTACAAGATCGTTTAACATTTTCATACTCTTATCATTTGATTTAGATTATGCAATCGGTGTGCCAGAAAAATAAACATTGATTATCAATTAGTTACAAAAACAACATTTGTTAATTCTCTCCGTAAAATACACATTATTCCATTTTTTGGAATTATTCCGCATTTTGTACTTTTTTTGTTAAAATAACATTTCATAAACGATTATCGCCCACCAGGCAATTAACAATTAGGTGTAAATCTCCTTGAAATACACATTTATAAGGCAGTTTTTGGGCGTTACCTAATTGCCAAAAGGGTTTCAATAGCCATTAATTAACACTCCATATTGATAGAGCTGGAGAATATTTCTACTAATTTTACCACATGAATAAGACTGTTCAATTTATCGCAACCATGGCCTTAATGGCCTTAATACCACTCAAATGTCTAGGCTGGGGTAAGACAGGACATGGCATTGTTGCTGAAATTTCATTTATCTACCTTGATAAGGCATCACAAGATTCAGTAAAAAAATACCTGGGTAATACTACTATTGAGCAGGCCAGTACCTGGATGGACGAAATGCGTAGCGACCATAGCTATGACTACATGAAACCATGGCACTATGTAAATATTGAGAAAGGTGGTGAATATAAAGCAACTAAGGAAGACAATATTGTAAATGCGATAAACACAGCTATCAGCAATCTGGAACATAGGGTAACCCTAAGCAATGAGGAAATAAAAAAGAACCTCATGGTGCTATTCCACCTGGTAGGCGACCTGCATATGCCCTTGCATATAGGCTACCCAAATGATAAGGGCGGCAATGATGTTCGATTAAATTATTTGGGCAAACCTACCAACCTGCACTGGGTATGGGATTCGGAAATGATAGAGAGTGAAAAGATAACTATTGACAATTGCCTGATGCTTTATAAAAACTATACCCGTGAAGAACTAGAAAAACTGAAAGTAATCAATGTTGAAAAATGGATTAAACAACCCAGGTTTTTCCTGGACCAGGTATATGCGCTACCCGATGGCGGCAATATTGACCAACCCTATGTAACCAAAAACAAGGATATTGTAGAACAGCAATTATTGTTTGCAGGTATCCGATTGGCATCTGTTTTGGGGCATATTTTTGGGAATAAATAATTTATTTTCATACATGACAATAGCCGCAAAAATCGTTTTTTTGCGGCTATTGTGTTTTTTCTAGAGACCACTATAGTAATCATATCCCCTTTCGGCCCAATAGTCACGGGGCTTGGAATCACTAAAATACATTAGCCCTATCCTTTTAAGGTGTTTGATTCCGTATTTTACAGGGATTATCAACCTTAGTGGGTAGCCCTGGTCCTGGGGCAGGGGTTTACCATTCATTTCGTAACATAATATTGTTTGGGGTTGCAGCATACTAGCTATGTCTATGCCTACATAATAAGTAGAATCAGGGGTTATGAGCCCCACATATTGCCTGGTGGCTTGCATATTTAGGTTGTATTTTTTAATAAAATCAGCAAACCTCACACCACCCCAATGGGTAAGTTCACTCCATCCTTCCACACATTTAAAATCATAAATCACATCTGTTTTAGGTAGTGATTTCAATTCGTTTAAGGTAATATATTGAGTATCACCTGCAGCCCTCACCAGTTTTAATCTCCAGGTATTAGTATCCAAAACCCCTTCCATACCCACCTTACCATTTACCCTGGGCTTAGGTACTGCCTCTTCTGGTTTATATTCTTTAGCAGTTTTAGATTTACTAAACAAACTACTAAACAGCCTATCATTAAACTCATGCGACTTCCTTAAGGCAGGCTGAATATTATCGTCACCTTGTTTTTGAGTGAACAACCAAAAGAAAAAGGCGCATCCTAAACCGAAGCACACGAAGAAAAAGGATAGGGAGAGGATAGTCCGCCTGCTTATTTGGTGTTCAGTAATATCCTTTATATCCTCAAACCTATCAGTATTATTTGTTTTATTCATAAAATCATGTTTTTAGGGGGCTTCAGTTTGTGGCTCGTCTTCAATTTCATTATTGGTTTCAACCAGCACCTCAGGTGTCAATAACGCCTCTGTAGGTACAATTGTTGGGGCTATATCTATCACCACCTCAGGTGCTTTTACTACCTCAAAACCGGTAATCATAGCCCTAAAATTGTTCCAACCCGCCATTATCACCTGACTTACGTGCAATAGGAAGAAAAGCACATAACCAATAGTCAGTGCAAAATGCTCTATTCGGGCGGCTTCATAACCTCCACAAAGGGCGCATAAGGTGCCAAATTGGGTAGGCTTATAAACCACAAGACCTGTAAAAAGTGAGCCAAAACCCATAATTACTACAGCAGTATAGGCAATTTTTTGTGCAGCATTATATTTTATCTGTGGTGGCAACGTTTTCCTGATTTTCATATCGTGTAAAACTACCTGCCATGCTTCTATGAACGAGTGCCTGTTAGGTAACAAATACCGCCATTCACCCGAAAAGACAGTATAGAGCACGTAAAGCAAGCCATTTAAAAAGAAAAACCACATGAATAAGAAGTGGAAAGCCATACCCTGAGATAGCTTGAAAGGGACATGAAGTGCATCGTAAAACGACTGAGGGAAGAATTTAAGTAGGGTTTTGTCGCCCCACCCCAGCCTATATATATCGTTGGCCCAATAAATGAGCAACCCACTCCATATCATTATGGCCAATACCGGGAAATTAATCCAGTGAAACCATCTTATGGCTAGTGGGTGTTTATTGACTATTTTTTTCATTATTAACCTGTGATTTACGAGATGCACGGTAAATGTATATAAACCTCAAACATTAATTTGCCATATTTATATTACCATTTAACAAACGCCTTCACTATCTACGAATTATGTAACAAACTGGATTTCACTTTGTTAATTCAATCAAATATAAAGGTATTTTTTGCTACTATAGATGTTTATACATTAATTTCGCTCAAAACCTAATAGGCATGGAACCCACCCCTAAAATAGAAATTGAAGGTGAAAATTTTCATCCGGGGGATGACCAGTTTTATTTAAGGGCATTAAGAAAGCTCCTGCGCTTAGACAACAATCAAATTAAATCGCAGGAAAAAAAAAAGGTAATTGACACTATTAATGAGCATAATCTAAACAATGCGAACTTGTCAGACAAAAATTACTACCAGCATCATTTTATTAATTCTATATCCTATCTCCCTTTAGTTTTTTACTTTTACTACCCAGATGATCTATTCTTCAAAACTTATAGAAGACGCAGTACGTGAATTTTCGAGGCTACCCGGCATAGGCAAAAAAACGGCCCTGCGTATGGTGTTGCAACTATTGCGTATGGACGAAACTGATGTAGATGAGTTTACAAATGCAATTTCACGCATGCGCCATGAAATTAAATTTTGTAAAACCTGCCATAATGTTTCAGATAGTGATGTGTGCATGATTTGCGTGAATCCGGGCCGCAACCGTGCACAGGTTTGCGTAGTAGAAACCTTGCGTGATGTTATAGCCATTGAGAGTACCCAACAATATAGCGGGTTATACCATGTATTAGGCGGTATCATTTCGCCACTTGATGGTATTGGCCCCGAACAATTAAATATCAGCACCCTACACGACAGGGTTAAAGAAACCGGGGTAACTGAGTTAATCATGGCCCTAAGCCCAACAATTGAGGGGGATACCACTGTATATTATATTGCCCGTCAGGTAAAAGACCTACCCGTTACCATTACCACCATAGCCCGAGGTATAGCTTTTGGTGGCGAACTGGAATTTGCTGATGAAATGACCCTGGCACGCTCTATAGCAAAGAGATTGCCGATAGAAAATTACGTTACTTTAAAGTAAAAGGCAAAAGGTAAAAGTTAAAACGGCAAAAAAGTTAAAGGTTAAAAGTTAAAACACAAGTTCTAGAGGCAAGAGGCTAATTTAACAACCCTAAAATAGCTTGAATTCAATAACCCGGATTTTACAAACTACTACACCTCAATCTCCCCTTTAAATACAAAAGTAGCAGGACCTGATAAGATTACATTATGGGCGGTGGTGGGGGTGTTTTTTGTGAAAGACACTTTTAGTTGGCCGCCCGGGGTTTCAATAGAGGTAGTAAAAGAACCAGTAGAACTGCAAGTAGCAGCTATGGCAGCGGCAGTAACACCAGTACCACAGCTCAATGTTTCATCCTCCACTCCCCTTTCATAAGTTCTTACCAATAACTTTTCGGACTGGATTTCTACAAAATTTACATTAATGCCCTTGGGTTGGTATTCAGTCTGGTTCCTGATTTTACGGCCTTCGTGAAAAACATCTATATCATTTACCCCTTTCACCCATTTTACATGATGTGGGGAACCTGTATTTAGTACGGTAAACCCTTCATGAAAATCAATTTGCTGCACATCATTCATATGGAGGTATACAATACCATCATCGTCAATTTGGGCACTATGCTCACCATCAATGGCAATAAATTTGGCGGTCTTTTCTATCAAACCCAGTGACTTGGCAAATGCCACCATGCAGCGGCCACCATTGCCACACATACTACTTTCACCACCATCAGAATTATAATATACCATCCTGAAGTCATACCCGGCTTCCTCCTGCAACAACATCAACCCATCACCTCCTACCCCAAAACGCCTATGGCAAAGAGCAGCAATGGTGTCGTGGTTTAAACTAAGCTCACCATTCCTATTGTCGAACAATAGAAAATCGTTTCCTGTACCCTGGTATTTATAAAATGTAGCCATGTTTTTTTGTTATCGACACCCTCAAAGTGGG
>CAIWHI010000617.1 GCA_903912435.1 uncultured Bacteroidota bacterium
GTTTCAATGTACCTGCCACCTTTTTCATTGATTTGATCTGAGCGTTACCACCCACACGGCTCACGGAGATACCCACGTTAATCGCAGGACGGATACCGGAGTTGAAAAGGTTTGACTCAAGGAATATCTGACCATCGGTAATGGAGATCACATTTGTAGGGATGTATGCTGATACGTCACCTGCCTGTGTTTCGATGATTGGTAATGCTGTAAGCGAACCACCACCTTTCACCATATGCCTGATGCTTTCTGGTAGGTCATTCATTTTCTTAGCTACCTCATCGTTACCGATAACCTTGGCAGCACGCTCTAGCAAGCGGCTATGTAAGTAGAATACGTCACCAGGATAAGCCTCACGTCCCGGAGGGCGGCGAAGCAATAATGACACCTCACGGTAAGCCACGGCCTGCTTAGAAAGGTCATCATAGATAACCAATGCAGGGCGGCCTGTATCGCGGAAGAACTCACCTATCGCAGCACCGGCAAATGGTGCGTAGAACTGCAATGGGGCTGGTTCAGAAGCTGATGCGGCAACAATAGTTGTATAAGGCATTGCACCATAGTCTTCCAGTGTTTTCATTACACCGGCAACTGTAGATGCTTTCTGTCCTATCGCAACGTATATACAATAAACAGGTTTTCCTGCTGCGTAAAACTCTTTCTGGTTGATGATGGTATCCACACAGATAGCTGTTTTACCAGTCTGGCGGTCACCGATTACCAACTCACGCTGTCCACGGCCAACAGGGATCATAGCGTCAATCGCCTTGATACCAGTCTGCAATGGTTCTTTTACAGGCTCACGGAAGATAACGCCTGGTGCTTTACGCTCCAATGGCATTTCATACAGATCACCTTTAATAGGGCCTTTACCATCAATTGGTTCGCCAAGTGTGTTTACCACACGACCCGCCATACCATCACCTACCTTGATAGATGCGATCTGGTTAGTGCGTTTCACCTTGTCGCCTTCGCGAATCGACATGTAATCACCCATCAATACCACACCCACATTGTCTTCTTCGAGGTTGAGGGCTATGGCTTTAACGCCATTTGCGAATTCAACAAGCTCACCCTGACGAACACCATTCAGTCCGTATACACGGGCAATACCATCGCCTATTTGCAATACGGTGCCTACTTCTTCCAGGGTAGCCGCGCTGTCTACGTGGCTCAACTGTTGGCGCAATATCGCCGATATCTCATCCGGTTTAATATCAACCATATTTTATAAATTCAAAAGTTAAAATTCAAAATTCAAAACTAAAAAATCCTTCCTTGTACTGGTATTATCCAACAACCTTTTTGCCCTGTATAGAAGGCAAGCGGGTTGTTTCAAATTATATCTTGGTAACGTAAGTATAATCGAGCAATTTAGTCCTTATATCGTTCAGGCTCTTCTTCACACTGGCATCATACAGCCTGTCTTCTACTTCCAGTACGAAGCCACCTATCAGGCTTTCATCTACCGCGGTTTTCAGATTTACTGTATCCTTTGGCATGTATCCTGCAATCTTACCCATAATAGTAGCCTTAACCGCATCATCCATAGCCGAAGCTGTGGTTAATGTTACAGTCCTGATATTTTTAGCAACATTGTATTGGGTAATGAAAGCCTGGGCAATTTCAGGCAGGTTCAATTCACGGCCTTTTACAACTAATAATTGTATAAAGGCCGTGGTCATTTCGTTGATGGTGTATTTTTTCAAAACTTCAAATACAACAGCCAACTTTTTATCTCCGCTTATAACCGGGCTACGCAACATGACTGCAAAATCGTGGCTGGCTTCACAGATGCTGTTAAGCGACTGCATATCCTGCAATACTGCATCTAAACTGTTTCTTTCAACAGCCAGATCAAGTAATGATTTTGCGTATCGTGTAGCAAGACGTGGATTCTGCATAATTTTAATTCAAAAGTAAAAAGTAAAAATTTAAAACTTCCTTTGTTTGTCCCCTTTGATCCGGAACAAATTAGTTCAGTTTAATGTCTTCAGCAAGCATTTTCATATATGCATCCTGACCTTCAGAAGCATTCAATTGCTTGCGTAAAATGCGGCCTGCAACTTCTACTGCCAGGTTACCGATTTCGTTTTTCACTTCGGTAAGCGCTGCCATTTTCTGCTGCTGAATCTGCTGTTGGGCATCAGTAATAATCTTGTTAGCTTCAGCCTTAGCAATATCCTTAGCTTCATTTACAATTTTATCCCTGGTTTCTTTAGCTTCCTTAAGCATGTTAGTGCGTTCTTCACGAGCCTGCATCAACAATTTTTCGTTTTCGTTTTTCAACTGGCTCATTTCGTTTTTCACGCGCTCAGCAGTAGCTATAGAATCTGCAATGCCTTTTTCGCGCTCACCTAATGAGCTAAGAATGGGTTGCCATGCAAATTTCTTAAGGATAAAGAAAACAGCAAGGAAAGCTAAAAGCGTCCAGAAGAAGAGTCCGAGTTCCGGGGTTAATAAATCCATTGTAATGTCTGTTTGTACTTACTGCCCATACAGGGCCAGATAAGCGGTTTTTTAATTTAGTGTACTAAAAACTTGTATAAAAGCCCCAAGCGGGGAGAATAAACTTTTAATAACTGCATCCTCTGCCCTATGCGTTGGATGCAGTTAATTTTGTTGTAACTGCCTGATTAAAGTACGATAGCCAAAAGGCTTACGATAACTCCGAAAAGTGCAACACCCTCAATGAAGGCTGCCATCAGGATCATGTTAGAACGGATATCATTGGTTGCTTCTGGCTGGCGTGCAATTGATTCCAACGCACCTTTACCAACCTGGCCAATACCAACACCTGCTCCAAGCGCTGCGATACCGGCACCTACCGCTCCACCAGCTGATCCTATTGATCCTGATGCAGTTAACATAATGCTCATTAAAGACATAATATATGGATTTAAATTAAAAAAAACAATTTCAAAGCCTATATGGTAAACATACCATCCAGGGTACTAATTAATGTGCATGCGCCTCATGGCTATCATGAGCTTCATGCTCTCCGTGTCCTTCTTCTATCGACTGGCCTATAAACACCGCCGTAAGGTTAGTGAATATGAATGCCTGAATGGCACCAACCAATAATTCGAGGAAGAAAATGAAGATGGTAAATGCAAGAGATACCGGTACGAAACCTGCTCCTACAAAAGTATTTAATGCTGCAAAGATGAATATCATGGAAATCAACGCCAGGATAACGATGTGACCCGCCATCATGTTGGCAAAAAGACGTATCATCAATGCCATTGGCTTAATGAATAATGAAGCAACCTCAATCAAAACCAACATTGGCTTGATAGCACCAGGTACTCCCGGAGGGTTTAATAGGTGACTCCAGAAGTGCTTGCGGCTTTTAGCAAGGATAACGATGAAAGAAATCAATGCAAGACAGCTTGTAACAGCGATATTACCAGTGAAGTTAGCACCACCAGGTAGCAAGCCTAAAAGGTTATTAATCCAGATAAAGAAGAAGGTAGTTAACAATAAAGGCATGTATTTTTTATATTCTTTACCAAGGTATGGTATCGCAACTTCATCACGTAAGAACATGATGATCATTTCAATGAAATTCTGCATACCAGATGGGGCTTTCATAGCACCAATGCCAGCATATTTCTTACTTGCTTTGGTTAATACCACCAATAATATAGTAACACCAATCAACATTGACAGTACATTCTTAGTAATAGAGAAGTCGTACAATTTAGCACCATCGTCAGAAACGATGTGTTCTTTCATCATGTCCTTTTGCAGGTGAACACCTTCGTAACTTTCACCTTCGGCAATTTTAGAAGAAGAGAAAATCATCAAACCCTTGGTAGAATGGTAAATAACTACCGGTAAAGGCATAGAAACGTGTGTAGGCTCGCCACCTGGGTGGTTAAGCGTAAATAAATGCCATTCGTGAGCGTCGGAGATGTGGCCAAATATTACTTTTGCAATATCCAGTTTGCCACCTTCTTCTTTTTTACCACCTTCTACTTTAGCCGCCTCAGATGACTCTTTCGGCGGAGTATTGTAAGTATTGTTTTCAGCCTGACCATTGGCACATACAGAACCTCCTAAAACAGTGAAGCCTAGTACCAGAAGGAATAACAAGCGTTTAAAATTCATTACCACCTTTGAAATTTTGTGCAAAGTTATGGGTTTTGGTTTCAAAAAAAACATTTTTTGACATAAAGTATTTTAGGTTATCCCTCAAATACGCACAAAATTCATTAAAATATTGTTAATGCAGGAGTAATATTGGTTTAATGAGAGGGTGGGAAACTGTGGTATTGTATAAAGTTGTTTTATGTAGTGATTAATAAGAGAATTATTTAGGGTGGAGGGGGCTAATTGAATGACCACTAGTAAGTAGCTGTAGTTTCAAATAAAGTAATAACATAGTATCTCTTTGTGTTTGTATTTCCTCACATTACGGTGCTGCTATTGACATGTGTTGATTTTTGGTTAATTGTGCCGAAAAATTTGATAGCCAATCGGAGGCCTCACCCCGGCGCTCTCTCCCGCTGAAAAAGCGGGACAGGCAGGAGATGTTGCCGTATCCTGATGTTTCTGATAATATCTTTGTATGTTTCAGCCACTTTAAGTAACACCATTTGTAGGGATTTTTCAGTAGCCCCGGCATTTATGCCGGGGAAGGGAGGTGAAATGAAAATTGGCTTTAGCCAAAATTGGTATGGTGGGATTCCTTGAGCATTATTTTCGGCTAAAACAAGTATATTTTATTGTCATATACCCGGCCTAAAGGCCAGGGCTATTGAATATGTATTCTGAAGAATGGTTATGGGATAAATTCAAAAATGTTTTTTTTCCGCCAAAATCTGGACTTTTTTAACTTTTGACTTTGAAAGACTTTTAACTTTATCAGTACTCATACCACTTCCTGTTATTACCAAGTATAGATGAAAGGCCTACTGTTACCATACTTACATTACCATAACCAGCCTCCATAAAAACACCCAGGTGCCTAAATATCATATATCTAAGCCCAAGAGCATTTACGGCATAACCTACCTGGTTTACAGCCTGATTCTGTACATCTGGATTTACCTGTCCGTTCTGAATGGCCTCGGCCCTACCAATACCAAAAGCAAAACCGGTATAAAAATCGAATTTCCTGCTTCTGAAATAATGATAGTCAACCTTTGCTGTGATGGTAAGAATGCTTAAAGACCAGTTGTAATCAAAGGTCTCATTTAGGTAGTTGGTCCATTTTACTGAGGTTGATGTTGCACTTGCATATTGTGCCATAATGCCCACAGCCAATTTTTCGTTTACTGCATATTGGTAAGCAGCCATAAAAGGCCCCAGACTCGAACTAATTTTTCCGCCACCCATTAATTTTAATGCATCAGGGCCTATGGCCGGAAACCCATAACCAACAAAAAAGTGAGATGACCCGGGAATCTGTACCTGGGCAAAGGAGCAATTTGAAGAGAATATAATGCAAATAATTAGAATTAATTGTAGAATCAGGGTTTTAATGTAGTTTTTCATATTTGAGATTATTTTGGTTCGTCAACTAAAAAGGATTTTTGAAAACATGTTTCATGTCTTCGAAAGGTTTAATGGTCAATGAGCAAAGATAATATGTTTATACTATGATTGAAGATTTTAAAACGAAAAGTGCCGAATTTGAGGTTCGGCACTTTTTAATGGGACAATATGCCTAGACTTAAGGTTTAATTTATTTGCCTAAACTTTCCAGGTAAAGATCTTCTACCTTCTTTCTAGCCCAAGGGGTAGCCCTCAGGAATTTTAAGCTCGATTTAATGCTGGGATTTTCGTGAAAGCAATTGATGCGTACTCGTTCATCCATTACTTCCCAACCATAGCAGGCCACCAAATGATTCAAAATCATTTCCAGTGTTTGGCCATGAAGTGGATTATTGGGCTGTTCCGGTACAGGGTTCATTATTGCTTATTTTTTATGTGCCGACTTCCCAAAGTTTATTAATTCTGATGCAGGTATAAATCCTACTGTTGATTTAACCACATTGCCGTTTTCATCGAGTATGAAAAGGCTGGGGTAGGCTGATATTTTATATTTTTCAGCGAGCATGGGGCCATCACCTTTTTCTCCATCGAAAGAGGCATTTACGAATGTGGTATTGAAATAGTCAGCGGCTGTTTTATCAGTGAAAGTCTGCCTTTTCAGCATTTTGCATGGCCCACACCATGATGCGTAGATGTCGAGGAAAATTAATTTGTGCTCAGATTTAGCCTTGCTTAAAACCTGTTTCCAGTTGTCTTCCTGAAATTTGATTCCATCATCATTTTTTGCATCACAACGGGCTACAAAAAATAAGAACATAATAGCCAGGGGGAATAATAAAAAGGTTTTCTTCATTTGATTAATATTTTGAACCAAAGTTAGGCTTTTGGTTAAATAATAGACAAGAATTTGACTTGGGGAGCAATAATTGAAGAACTATAACAGTTTCTTATATTGGCTAACTTTACAGGCCTGATTTTTGGTGTAAATAAATTGTGAAGGATTTTCATTAAATAGCAGAAACAGGGGAATTGTTAATAACCTGTGTATTTTTACACTCTTGTAACATTGGATACCTAGAAAAGGACAGGAATTTCTTTAACTTTGATACAAACAAGGAACGTATGTTTTACGACGATTTTGATGACGATGAAATGGGTCCGCTTGACGAAACCCTAAGGAGATATGAGGAGGTGAAACAGGGTTCCAGTGCTAATATTCTGGATGAGGAGGAGTTTGAACGTGTAGTTGAATATTATTTCCAGAATAATAACGAGGAACAGGCTATGCTTGCCTGCGATATTGCCCGCACTTACTATCCTTTTTCTGCTTCTATATTATTACTTCGTGCCGAAATACTGACCCAGGCCCAGAAATACGGGCAGGCACTAAAGGCGCTCGACGAAATGGAGCAATACGATAATCACAACCTTGATGCAGTGCTTTTAAGGTCTGATATACTATTGTCGCAGTTCAAATATGACCAGGCAGCCTTATTTCTGGAGCAGAGGGTAGTAGAATATAATGGCAAGGATAAAACCGAACTCCTGCTCGAACTATCAGATGTATATGACGAGAGCGAGGAGTTTGATGCCGTGTTTGATACCCTTAAGCGGGTAATAGCCATAGATAAGCGCAATGAGGAAGCATTGCAGAAAATTTGCTTCTGGGCTGAGTTTACCGGCAGACTTGATGAGAGTGTGACCCTCCATACCCAGTTGACCGACGATGATCCCTATAATTCTTTAGGTTGGTTCAATTTGGGAGCGGCTTTTCAAGGCTTGAAGCTCTATGAGAAAAGTATTGACGCGTACGAGTTTTGCATAGCTATTGACGAAAAGTTTGAATTTGCCTATCGCAATATGGCTGATGCCTATATGCGCCTGAAATATTACGAAAAGGCATTGGAGGTATTGGAAAAGCATATTGAAATAGCCAAACCCGAAGATGTAATTTTTGAGGCAATGGGTTATTGTTGGGAAAAACGTAAGGATTTTGCAAAGGCCCGTCAATATTACCGTCAGGCATCGCAATTGAGTCCTCAGGACGATGGTATTTTCTATAAAATAGGGGAGACCTACGCACGGGAAAAACAGTGGGAAAAGGCTGTGAAATCTTTTTCGGTGGCCTTTCATCTGGATAAGGAAAACGCATCCTACTGCATGGCTATAGGTAATTGCCTGATGGAAATGGATGTAAAAAGCGAAGCACTAGTTTGCTACCTTAATGCAGTACGCTTGAAACCAGGCAATAAAACCACATGGGTGGCACTGATTAAGGGCTTATATATTTCGGGGTATTTTGCAGAGGCTATTATACAGCTTGAGGTAGCAAGGGAGCATTGTGGTGATAAGGGTGATTTTTATTATTACCATGCAGCATCACTTTTCGAATTAGGCAAAGCTAAAGAAGCCTTGCTCCAATTAGAAAAAGGCCTGAAAATGTCACCTACCCGCAGTAAGATTTTCACCGACCTCAATGCAGAGTTTTTATTACGCAATCCTGTTGCAGAATTAATCAGCAGGTACAAGAAGAAATAAGTTGGTTGTATAAATAAACAAGTCTGCCTGTAAGTAAATCCAGGCAGGCTTGTTATTTTATGGAAAATATTAGCTTGCTTTCTTTAGGTCAGTATTGCTCATTTTTGGGGTTATATCACCTGTCGTTTTCTTGCCTATTAGAATATATGGTTGATTAAACGCTTCCTGAGTAACTTTAAAGTGGGCAGCTAATATGCGAATATTGTCCTTTGAAAGTCCTTTTTTGTAATTTAAAATGTTGGATATCAAACCCTTACTGATACCAAGAATTCCCGCCACATCCACCGCTTTTAGTTTATGGTCGGCCATTAACGATTTTAGTAGCTCTATAGGATTCAAATCATTTATGATAATATGGTCAGCATCCCATTTTTCAATTAATAAGGTTAGTAGCCTTATTTCGTCCTCAATTTCAGGCGTCCTTTCACCAAAGACCAGTTGTTCCAATATGTTGCAATAGTCAAAATACTGGACTTCTGTATCAATCACCTTGTATTTTAGTTCGGCCATTAGAATAAGTTTATTGTGTATTGATTCCCCGCTTTATTTAGTTTGTCATATTCTGCATGAGTGCCAATCCAGTAAATAAATAAATGGGCTAGATTTTGCCCAAATAAATACTTGCAAATAATTCTATAGTTGTTGCTACCAATATCAAATACTACACGTTGAGAACTTTTACCAAGTAGGTCGGCACTTGAAAAGGTTAATTTAATATCACCAGGTGAATTCCAATCAGATTTACTTAATTTAACTAACCAATCATTAAAAACAACTCTTGCTTTTGGATTGTTTTTGCAATAATCCTCAATCGTGATTTTTTTTATTAAATGGATTTTCATAGCAAAGGTATGAAAAGTTTACAAAAGGTAAACAAAATAAATGAGGTATTATATTACTTATTCACCTTCTTCTTAATAAACCCTACCATATCCCCAATATTATTGAGCTTCATAATCTCCATGAGTTTGAATTTGATGGCAAAGTGTTTTTCAATACTGTCTATAAGCATCATATGGGTTAGCGAATCCCAACCCTGCACATCGGCTGCAGTGGTGGTAGGGGTAAGTTCTATTGGCTTTTTAAGAATAGCTGAGAAAATAGTATTGATTTGGGAGATGATTTCCTGGTCTTCCATGTTGTATAAATGTTTAGTTTAAAATTCGTTCCATCAATATTTTAGTGTCGCAAGGTAGCAAATTCAGGATGCTTTTACTTGCACAATGTTTTTCTTGTGCCAAAGTAAAACCTGTTTTTTCATAAGCTTTTTGTGCAGATGCATTGTTTTTGAGTAAAATCACCTGCACCTTATTGAAATCCTTGCCTGCGTCCTTACTACGTTTTATGTGTTCCTCCACTAGTTGGCGGCTAAGCCCCATACCCCTGAATTTTTCAGCAGTATATACACATTCTATTTGCAGTGCCCCTTCTTCCCTATGTATATTTACCTCATTCATCAGGGCAATATTAGGAGCAGCATCCATAATTATTTGCCTATTCAGCAAGTACATGAGTAGATTGCTCTTTATCATATTACTCGCCATGCCTTCTTCGGCTTCTATCCAGGCACTAATTGCAGCAGCGGGAGCGCCATCTACCTCGGCTATTAAAAAATGATTGGCACAAATTTCCTGCCCCTCAATTTCTTCATCCAAGATACTACCCAAAAGCTCCTTCAAATCATCTTCACTAATTCCAAATATGGCACAATAGCTAATAATATCAGAGCCGCTTTTCTCAGCCTCAATAATTGCTGTGATTAAAAAATCTTTATCGTCAAGTGTTGCCTGTCTTATTATGGTATTCATGATTGGTGTGTTATCGTTTTCTGCAATGCTTTTCTATCGGTTTTTCCATTGGCATTCAGAGGGAAAGGGGATATAAAATGAACCCTGGAGGGTATCATATACGATGGAACCTTGGTTTTTAGTTCGGTCATTATATCTTCCATATTTGCAGGTTCTTGCTCAAATACCGCATCAATCTGATTGA
>CAIWHI010000618.1 GCA_903912435.1 uncultured Bacteroidota bacterium
ATAGCCCTTACTGCCAGTGTGCTGAATACTGACCTGAATAAATGTTTTGATGCCGGCATGAATGACTATGTGCCCAAGCCTTTTACAAGGGTGCAGTTGCTCAATACACTGGCTAAGTATTATAAGCACGAAGCACCTGCCAGTGAAATGGATATTGCCACACCTACACCGGTAGCGTCTGCAATAGAAAACACTGCAAGTGGAATTACCGACCTCACGTTCCTCAGGGATTTCTGTGAAAATGACGATGCCAGAATGAGGAAATATATTGACATTTATTTGAAGGTAACCCCCGGGAATTTGGAGAAGATACGGAAAGCTCTTAAAGAAAATAATTATAAACTATTGGCTACAACTGTTCATGCTATGAAGGCGCATCTCAACTATATGGGGATGAAGCAAACGAGGGAATTGGCGGACAGGATAGAGGAGAACGCAAATGAACAAAGGGATTTAGAAGGGTTGCCAGAATTGATTGAGCAATTGGGAAGGGATTGGGAGCAATCTAAGGGTGAATTGAATTATTAAAAAAATATCTATGAAGAGGATTGTTTGTTTATTAATCTTTTGCTATTCAATGAATACGTTTGCCCAAAAAAGTGAGCAAGCGTGTTTTGACTCACTTCGGCATGAACTCGCAAAATCAAAAGAAGATACCAACCGAGCCATTATCCTTTTATGGTTATGTGCAAAAATTGTTGCAAAGGATCCTGATTTGGGGATGAAATATGCTGTAGAAGGTTATCAACTATCAACAAAGCTAGGATGGAAAAAAGGAATAGCAAAAGCATCAAATAGTATCGGATGGTGTTACACTAACAAAAGGATTTATGATAAAGCAATTGAAAATTACAAAAGGGCCATAGATATATTCACAGAACTCGGCAATACTACCGATATTACAAAGCCTTTAAGTAATATAGCCTCAGCTTATAATATAATATCAAATTACACTAAATCTACAGAATATTATTTGCAACTCTTGAAAATTGATGAGGCTAATGGCAGCAGCGCCAAACTTGTCTTGACCTATAATAATTTAGGCGGAGCATATATGATGGATGGTAATTATCCGCAGGCCCAGGAATACTTTTTTAAAGCGTTAAAACTATTAGAAGAGCTTGGAGATAGTGGGGAATCTAAAGCTCTTGTAATTGGTAATTTTGGTAACCTCAGTTTTTATGAAAGTAAATTCCCCAAGGCATTGGAGTATTACATAAAATCATTAAATGGATATGAAGCAAAAAAGGATACTCCTTATATAGCGGATGCCACTGCAAACATATGTGAAACATTCAGCCATCTGCCCGAGAATGACACAGCATTGAATTATTGTTTTAAATCAATGAAACGAATGAACGATTTCCATAGACATCATGAAGTAGTATTAATTACAAGAGATATCAGCGAGCTTTATGCAAAAAAGAAGAACTATCCCGCAGCCATATTTTATGCACAAAAAGCCTTACAAAATGCATTTGCTATTAATGACTCTAGTGAAATAGAATATAACCTGAAAGGGCTGGGTAATGCCTATTATTTATACGCATCTGATACCTCGTTTAGCCCTAATATACTAATTGATACATTTATTTCACAATCAGGCGAAAAATTAACATCAGGCATTATACCCGAAAGTAGATCAGCGAGCCTGGAATTGGCAATTGACAACCTAGAGCAAGCCAAGAAATTATCCAGTTATCATAAAAAAATAGACATCATTCTCGATTGCTATGATTTGCTTACCAAAGCTTATAAACTTAGGGGTGAATATGGCAACGCACTGAAAAACTTTGAAATTTATGTAGCTATGAAGGATTCTTTATTTTCTAAAGAAAATGAAAAGAAACTGGTGCAGCAG
>CAIWHI010000619.1 GCA_903912435.1 uncultured Bacteroidota bacterium
ATCTTCATCAACAAAAAAGGTTGTTATTTAGCCAACTTCAAACCACAGCGCGGTAACTATTCGGCTGATGGTGGTTTATATACAGTACCGGTTGATAAATATGCAGCCAATGACTATGGTTTGAAAAATATGTCAGGTAACGTATCAGAGTGGACAGCATCTCAATATACTAATGGTAATTACAACCAACAGGCAGATATTAATCCATTCGTATCTTATGATGTTCAGCCTGGTGATAAAGACAAACCATATCTTTACCGGAAGGTAGTAAGAGGTGGTAGCTGGAGGGATGTATCTTACTTCCTGCAGGTTGGTACCAGAGATTACGAATATCAGGATACATCAAAAGCTTACATAGGTTTCAGGTGTGTATATACCGAGGAAGTACCTGCATTAAGCAACAGGCGTCCTATGAAGTAATTGAATTTTTTGAACGTGTAATTATCTAATTAACAATTAATACAAAAAAGAAAAGAAAAATTAGCTAAAATGAATCCAATAGCACTGTTTTTTGAAACCGATAAAGGTAAGTATCTTAAAAATCTGATCATCGGCCTTGGAGCGTCGGTTGTGTTGTTAGGGGCACTTTTTAAAATTCAGCACTGGCCCGGTGCAAGTGTGATGTTGACTTCAGGAATGTGTACTGAGGCTTTCATCTTTGCTATGCTTGGTCTGCTTCCACCACATCATGATTATTATTGGGAGCGTTTTTACCCAGATATTACTGAGAGTCCACACGTTGAAGCTTATCGTAAAGGTATCAAACATGGCGGTCTTCCTAAACCAGGTGATGCACCCACAAAGTCTTTGGATAAAATGCTTGAAGAAGCTCAGATCAATACTCCTAATCTGAAAAGATTAAATGATAATTTCCAGAGTTTTGGTAAAGCAGTTAGCCAAATTAAGGATATGTCTGACGTTACTGCTGCTACATCAACCTATTCTCAGAGTGCAAGAGATGCTGCAGAAGCGTTAGGTACAATGAAAACTACTTTTATGGGTGCAACCAAAACAATGAGTGCATTCAACGAAGCAGCAGAAGATACAACTAAGTTCCACGATCAGGTGGTAGTTTTATCTAAAAACCTCGGTACACTTAATCAGATTTATGAAGTAGAACTTTCTGATGCAAACAACCACCTGAAAGCTATGAACAAATTCTATAGTAATTTGGTGAACGCTTCAGACGCAATGGCATCAAGTGCAGTTGACGCATCAAATGCTAAAGAACAGATTGGCTTATTAGCTAAAAACCTTACTGTTCTTAATAATGTATATGGAAATATGCTGTCTGCTATGCAGGGTCGTTAAGAGATAACAGTGAATTGAAATTAATTTTATAGTATCTAAACCAGTAAAAGCTAAAGAATGTCTATACCTAAAGAGCCGCGGCAGATCATGATCAACCTGATGTACTTAGTGTTGACTGCACTGTTGGCCCTCAACGTATCTAACGAGATCCTCAATGCATTCAAAACATTGAGCCTGAGTATTGATAGGTCTAACGTATCAATAGATAATAAAACCATTGAGGTATATAGTGCTATTAAAGAGAATGAGAAAGCACCTGGCCAGGAGGCTAAAGTGCGTCCATTTAGGGAAAAAGCTGATCAGGTGGTAAAAGAATCTGATGATATGGTTAAGTTCCTTAATAATTGGAAGCGCAGGCTTTGTCTTGAAGCTGGTGGTTACAGCAAAGAAGATAGTTCTTTACCAGACAGGATGGATAATATTGATGCTACTACATCATTACTTGTTGAAAAACATGGTGGAGATACCCTTAAGGATCGAATTATTAGCTTAAGGAAATTCTTACTCAATCAATTGAATCCTGCTGATACTGCTGCTCTTGCAAAGTTCATGCCACTTAAAGTTACTCTTGCACATCCTAGTGATCATAACCCAACAGGCGACTGGAGTATTGAGAACTTTGAGCATATGCCCGCTATTGCTGCAATGGCCCTTTTATCGAAATATGCAAATGACGTTAGAAGCAGTGAAGGAATTGTAATCAACAGGTTGTTCGAAATGGCCCACTTAAAGGATCTGAAATTCGATACTACTGCTGCCATCGCTCTTCCTACTACTAGCTATGCGTTAGAAGGCCAAAAAATTGAAGCTTCTATTTTATTAGCTGCCTTCAATAAGAGTAATAAACCAACAGTTGTTATTAGCCAGGGTGGTGGTACCAAGAAAGATGCCGTTAATGGTGTAGTACCTTGGGAGACAATAGCTACCGGTACTGGTCTGCAGACTGTAAAGGGTAAAATATCATTACAAACAGAGAATGGCCCATTGGATAGGAATTGGGAGTTCTCCTATATGGTTGGTACTACAGGTGCCTCTATGCAGCTTGATAAAATGAACGTGTTCTATATAGGTGTTGCAAATCCTGTTACTGTTGCTGCGGCTGGTTATTCGGTAGAAGACGTATCTTTGGATATTCCAGGTGCAAGAGTTGCTCCTGATTCCCAAAATAGAAAAGGACATTACAATATATGGGTTGATAAGCTTGGTGATTTGAATGTAAATATCAATGCAAAGACAAAAGAAGGACCTTTGAAGAGGGTAGGCGGTATGCCTGTTCGTATCAGGCGTATACCAGATCCTGAGGCTTCTGTGGGTGGTATAGCAAGCGGCAGTATGGCTGCTTCTACATTCAGGGTGCAAGGTGGGCCATCTGCTGTATTAAAAAACTTTGATTTTGCTGCTCGTTTCCAGATTATAGGTTTCAGCTTTATGATGTTACCAAAAGGTAAAGATATCGTTGGCCCTTATCCTGTCAAAAATCCTACAGGTTGCCGTTTCTCTGATAATAAAGATATTGTTACAGCAATCAAGCAAGCTCGTGCAGGGGATAGGATAATTATGGAAGAAATTAAAGCAATTGGTCCTGACAACCAGCCAAGGAAAATTAATTCTATTACATTGTCATTATTTTAGTTAACTTAGTAAAAAATTATAAGGATATGACCATCCTGAGTTCAATTAAATTATCATTGGTAGGAGTGCTACTGTTATCAGGTAGTGGTGTATTCGCACAGCGTGGCGATACATCTTTACCAAAGCCACAAGACGGAGTGAATGATCGTTGGCAAAAATCACTTACTAATGACGGTGCCTTTGATCGTGTATCTCATGTTACTGCACCTATTACATGGCAGCGCATTCGTGAGGATGATATACTTTGGAGTAAGCGTGTTTGGCGTGAAATAGATACCCGTGAAAAGCAGAATGTTGCATTCCGTTATGCTGGTGATGAAAATACCGGTGGTGGTATGTTTATAGAAATTCTAATTGACGGCCTTAAAAAGGGAAAGATTAAAGGTTACAAGACTTTTGATGATCATTTTTCCCAACAAATGTCTAAAGAGGAAATTATGGAGACCACAGCAGGTACTGCTGATACCACTCCTGTTACCGACCCAGTTACAGGTGTTGAACGTATGGTTGTTACTCAACGAGATTTCAATCCTGAAGAAATTACAAGGTATAGGATTAAGGAAGATTGGATTTTTGATCGTAACCAGGGTCAAATGGTTGTAAGGATTGTGGGTATTGCTCCAATTAAGGATCAATATAATGATCAGCACGTTTATATCGGTCCTAAAGCAATGTTCTGGTTATTCTATCCTGATATTCGTGGACTTCTTGCCCAATATGAAGTTGTTAATCCAGCAAATGACCATGCAAGGTATACATGGGATGAGTTTTTTGAAAGCAGGCAGTTCTCTAGTAAGATCACTAAAATGAGTAACCCTTATGGTAGTTCTAACTCACCGGGAGCTTATGGTGAAGAATTGAAAGAGCACCTGAATCCTATGGAAGCGCTTTATGAAGGCCAGAGGATAGCAGACGACATTTTTAATAAAGAACATGATATGTGGCAGTACTAAAAGTGTTTGCTAATTACAGATCGATTAAAATTAATTATAGTATAAAGCCCCGGTTATCGGGGCTTTTTTCTGATAAATATTTGTTCCATCATTATTAGGTAAATCATTAATGGCTAATTTGGAAAAACCAGGACTTGAAGTTTGTTTGTCACCTGCTTTATTGCACTTATACGATACAAAAGGTGCTATTGTAGTTATCATTGATATTTTCAGGGCAACATCTACTATTACTGCTGCTTTACATAACGGGGCTAAATGTGTAATACCAGTGGCATCCGTATCAGAGTGTATAACTATAGGCGAAAATTTACCCGGTAGTATTACAGCCGGTGAGCGGGATGGTAAAATTGCTGAAGGATTACAGTATGGAAATTCACCTTTGGAGTATCCTGCTGAATTCATTTTAGGTAAAACTTTGGTTTTAACTACTACTAATGGTACCAGGTTACTACATATGGTTAAAGGAGCTTCTGAGATATTGATAGGCTCATTTTTAAATTTGTCAGCCCTTTGCGATTATCTTATTTCTAAGAATTCGCGTGTATTACTTGGTTGTGCTTCATGGAAGGATCGCTTTAATTTAGAAGATACTTTGTTTGCCGGTGCGGTTGTAGATAGGGTGCAACATGCATTTGATATTAATTGTGATGGGGCCAGGGCCGCTAAACACTTATATGCCCAGTCGAAGGGTAATTATATTGATTTTTTAACTGATAGTTCTCATTATCGCCGATTATCGGCCTATGGTTTGCAACATGATATGGAATACTGCGCCACTGCCGATTTACATCCAGTAGTTCCATATCTGGATGGTAACCAAATTATAATATAGTTCGTTTATAGCTCTATTTATTGAAAGTATTTTTGGTTTTATTGGTATAAATTAATTATGCTATATGAATATTTTACCATAAGTTAGATAGGTAAATTATGTTTATTATTTAAAAATTAACACCCCCAACGCTCAATATTGTTTTTTTTCCATAATTTTGCAGCAATTTTACAAGATATGTCTATGAAATCAATATTTATTTTCAGTCATTTTACTTCAGGAATTGCAAAAAGTTACCGTGACACCCAAGTTGTCAAGGCTCTTACATTTGCTATTTTACTTTTCGTGCCTTTAATGGTATTAAGTAATAATGGTTATGCGCAGGCTACCTTTAACTATACAGGATCAGTTCAAACCTGGACAGTACCTGCAGGCGTTACATCAATTATTGTAACAGCACAAGGAGCAATAGGTGGACTTAACTACGATGAACTTACCTTTCCCGACAGAGGAGGATATGGTGCGCGTGTACGTGCTACAATGGCTGTGACACCAGGTCAGGTACTTAATGTTTATGTAGGTGGCCAGGGCGGTAATGGTACTAGTTTAGCAGGTGGTTTAGGCGGATATAATGGCGGTGGGGTTGGTGGTCCAACCGGCGGCGGTGGCGGCGGCGGTGCCACTGATATCAGATTAGGCGGTAATGCACTTAGCGACAGGGTTTTAGTTGCGGCAGCTGGCGGTGGTGCAGGTGCTATTTGTCCTATAGTTGATGGTGATCGCGGTGGCGATGGCGGGTTAAATGGTGAAGATGGTGCCGATGCCTGTTCTACAACTTTTCCAGGCCATGGTGCAACTACAACTGCTGCTGGTACTGGATATTTCGGTAGTGGAAATGGAGCTTTGGGATTAGGTGGCAACGGTTTTAGTAGTGCAGGCGGCGGCGGTGGAGCCGGTTTATACGGTGGATCTGGTAGTTTCACAGTAGGTGGTGGTGGTGGTTCATCTTATGCTAGTGGTTTATTTTCAAGTGTTACTTATACTCCTGGTTTTAATACAACAGGTAATGGTTTATTAGTAATTACCTTACCTAATAGCGCCCCTTCTTTTGTAGGTGGTACATCTCAAACTTTTTCTGTTTGCCAGAATTCTCCATCTAATGATATTTCATCAATTGTAGCTGTTAATGAGGTAGACACTAATCAATTGGAAACATGGACGGTTTCAACCTTACCTGCTCATGGATCTATATCTTATACAATAGATACATTTACATCTACAGGTTCAGTGATTTTTCCTGCAGGATGGTTATATGCTCCAACTGTTGGTTATTCAGGCAATGATACTTTTGTACTGATGGTTGATGATGGCCATGGCGCAACTGCTACAAGCACAGTTTATGTAACTGTTAATGCTTTACCAACTGTTAGTCCTATATTAAATCAATCTATTTGTCATGGCACATCTACTGCTGATGTTGTTTTCGGTGGTTCAATTATCGGTCAAACCTATAGCTGGACTAACGATAATACAAGCACTGGTCTTGCAGCATCTGGTACTGGTGATACTCTCTATGCATTTGTAGGTACAGATACAAGCTTGTCAAATACTACTAACTCAATAATCGTTGTTACTCCTACTTCAAATGGTTGTGCAGGTGCTACTGAAACATTTACAATTTCAGTTAACCCAATACCAGATGCAGGTGTAACTGCAAATTATAGTGTTTGTAATGCTAATGTAGATTCTTTTAATTTTAATGGTATCGTTCCTGGTACTACTTATTCATGGACCAATAGTAATACCACTACAGGTATAGCAGCTTCAGGTACAGGTAATATTTCAGCTTATACTGCCACCAATGTTACTTCGGTTCCGGCATTATCTGTTATCAATGTTACTCCAACTACTACAAGCTGCCCAGGTGCAGTACAAACATTCACAGTGACGGTAAATCCAACACCTGATG
>CAIWHI010000620.1 GCA_903912435.1 uncultured Bacteroidota bacterium
ATGAGACCAAATAAATCAATATCCATCAACTCGGCTGGCGTATAACCAACAATAGCTTCTACGGATGCGGTGATATATGCAGGTTTAGAATTGGCAGATAAAATTACGATACCATCTACACTATTTTCAATCAATGACCTATATCGCCGCTCATTGATTTCCTGAAGTTTTTCGGCAAGCTTTTTAGAGGTTATATCATGGCCTATACACCCCACCCCTATTATCCTGCTACCAAAAAATACAGGCCTGAAACTAACTTCAAAATACTGTTCAGAGGGGAGATTAATGCCATCAGTAATAGTAAATGACTCACCGGCAAATGCCCGCTCATAATACTTCTTGAATGCAAGCATTCTCCGCTTCCCCAGTGAATTTAAACACAAATCATCACCATTCCTTACATGCACACCTGTTATTTGCTCCACAAGTGCTACAAACTGGATATTGGCAGTCAATAACCTGAAGTTTTTATCTACACTCCACACCAAATCTTTTACATCATTAATTAAAGTATTTCTATTATTACCAGCATCAATTGAATTTATTGAACTGGTAATATCATGCACCATTTTGGTATACCCTGTCAATCTATTATCCTTATCAAAAAGTGCAGTAAACACCACATCGCCGTAAAACAGGGAACCATCTTTGCGGGTTCTCCAACCCTGGTAGGAAGCATGCCCTTTTTCTCCTGCTTCCTCAATTAATTTTTCAGGAATGTTATTTTCTAGTTCCTCTTCGGTAAATAATATTTTAAAATGGCTACCCACCATTTCATTGGTTGAGTAACCTCTGATTCGTTCTGCACCCTTATTCCAAAAGGTAATAATTCCATCAGAATCTATTTGCAAAATGGCAAAGTCCTCAATATTATCAACTACAGCCTTGTATACATCAAAAACATTTTGCATATTAAACAAATTTAATCCTACCAATGTCTGGCATTACATTATAAATAGAGTTTCCACCATTTGAGTATCAGTTTAGCTGCAAATTTCACTCTAAATATTCCAAATTTAACTGATGATTAGCAGCCATTACGCTGACTGTTATCAGTAAAAAAGGTCAATTACAAAATAAATTTTTCTAAAAAATACGTACCAATTTTATATTCGATTATACTAATAATTCAAAATACTAATCACATAATCAATATTCACTGTAAGTCTAATTATCAACGCTTTATCTATGTAGAAATGGTATATTTTTCAATTTCCCACAATTAGTTTTATGCAATTTAACGAAAAATAAGCGGAATATCAACCGTTTTCTAACGGTATTTTTCTACTTTTGAAAAAATAATATTCCTACATATAACCAACAACATATATGGGCGAAAACATTTTCAACGAAATTACTGACACTATTCCAAATACTATAAAAGGAAAGATGTTTGGTGCCTTATGTATCAAGGCTTTAAATGGCAAGGCAGGGGTAATGTATCATAAAGGAAATATGATATTCAAGCTCACCAAGGCTGACGAAAAAATTGCACTACTTCTCAATGGCACTAAAATATTTGACCCTATCCTATGGATGGCCGCCCTATGAAGGGATGGGTACAAATGGGTGAAGAACACAAATCCCTATGGAAACATTATGCCCTTTTGGCCATGGATTATGTAAGCAAAATTGAAGTTGAAATCAAGGATAAAAAGACCAAAAAATAAAAATACTGCTGCGGTATTATTGTTTCCAAAAAATTACTTTCCCCATTTTCACCTATTATACTCGTTACAACGTAATTTGCACACTCAAACACAATACTTTTATGAAACGTTTTCTTCTATCCTTGTTGCTTATCGCAGCATCTTTTATTGGCTATTCACAACTTAAAACGCCATCTCTAAGCCCCACAACAAAAATTTCACAGGATTTCTCATTGACTTCTATTGAGATTAGCTATAGCAGGCCATCTATGAGAGGTCGTAAAATTTATGGCGACCTTATCCCATATGGCAAACCCTGGCGCACAGGTGCCAATGGACCTACCAAAATAAAAACTGGTGAAGACCTGGAAATATGTGGCCAAAAAATAAAAGCAGGTGAGTATACCCTATATTCTATTCCTGGCAAAGAAACATGGGAAGTGATTTTAACTACCGCCCCAGGCAGTATGGGTGCTGAAGGTTACCCTAAAGAATTTGATGTGGCTAGATTTAAAGTGAAAACTGAACACATGGAAGATGAATGCCAAACATTCACCATAAATGTTACTGACCTCACTTTCAATACCTGTAAAATCGCCCTCGTTTGGGAAAGAACAGTAGTTTATCTGCCAATAGTAGCCCGCAACAGAGACCAGGTTGAAAAAAATATCGACAACGCAATAAACCATCCACCTTCAAGGCCTTATTTCCAGGCTGCAAATTATTACTATGAGTCTGATAAAAATCTGGACCTTGCTAAAAATTATGTAGATACGGCCCTCATGACCGAGCCTAAGGCTTACTATATGTGGTATTTAAAAGCGCGCATAGAGCGTAAACTAGGGAATAAAGACAATGCAATTGCTGCTGCTAAAAAATCGATGGAAGTAGCAAAAGGCACTGCGATGGAAGGCGAGTATAATCGCAACAACGAAAAACTAATTCATGAAATAAACATGCAATCTGCCCATCACAGGCAGGAGCGCGATTAATTTCTTATATTTTTCCAATAATTATAGGCTATCCAAAACGGGTAGCCTTATTTTTTAGCAAACTTGCCTCCACTCACTTTGTTAAATATCCTTTTATTACTACAAAGACATCCAAATTTACCTATCAAGATTACAAATAGCCTAAATTAGCAACTCAATTCATTGGTATATGAAACAAGCTATTAGTTTTCTTTTTTGCATAACCCTTTTAAGCAATTTTAATGCCCGGTCACAAACAGTAAAAATCATCAGTGCATCGGAGCAGAAATGGGCAGGTGGTGCTGCAGGCAGAACAGGCACTTACAACCATTTTGAAATAGAATTCAAAGGTTTCAAAAACGAACCTTTACCAGATACAATATGGATTGGTCAGGAAGCTATTCCTTTAGTAATTACGGATGCTAAAGAAGCACCAACTGGAAATACCATCAGAACAAAAACTAAAAAATCTATCAAATTCCAAATCAAAGTCGGCACTGCCCATAACGAATATGCAGAACTAAATCCCCAGGTAGGCCCCAATGAAAAGAAGATTGCACTACCCAAGCCACCTGTAAAGTACAAGGGAGTAGCCCTATTATCGTATAAAAACAAAGGACACGAAACCTATTTTACCATACCTAAATATACTATAAAACCAGATCAGGCCAATTATCCTTAATTCAAAATTAACGGGTTTACTATTGGTTCCGATAAATGACTTAGAAAAAAAACCGGCAAATGCCGGTTTATTACACAATATCATAATTATATCTAAGCAATTTGAATAATTAATTCAGACGGTCATGCTGGTTGTAAGTATCATAAGTATTCCACCATGCAGTTTCGTGCCAGTTCATAGAGAAAGGCATGAATACCAATGATAAAATAAGGTTACCATTAGATACTATTCTGAATGGGCCATCAGTGCCACCTGTAGGCAAAGCATGGTCAACATCTGTAAGCCTGATATCGCCTATTGTATACATAACCCTTACCTTAAATTCCAGACCAGCTAAAAAAGCAGCCTCTGCCTTTACATATGGGGTACAACCAAAAGCCAAATAAGATTTCTCGCCTGATACACCAG
>CAIWHI010000621.1 GCA_903912435.1 uncultured Bacteroidota bacterium
CAGGGATACCATTGAATGGAGGAACAATAGAGCCAAATCCGGTAGTAATAGCACTCTGCCTAAATCCTGCGTTGTTATTAGCATAAGCAACCGCATCGTTACCAACGCCACCACCACTAATACGCACTTTACCAAAATTCAATACTTTTTCTTTAAATCCACTTTCCTTAAGTCTTTCAGTGAATACCCATGAGCCACTAGCACCCGGGTAGAAGAATGACCTGTTGTTAGGATCAAGTGTAGATGACCAATCATTACGTGCCCTGAGGTTAAGGAATAACTCCTTCTGATAATTCAAAACAACTTCTGAATATAAACCAACAGTTCTGTGATCAGTTAGAGAGTTATAAGAAATAACCGGACCGGAATTGTTTTGCAAACTGTAGTAGTTAGGTATTACAAGCCCATTAGTTCCTGGGTCAATAACACCAACTAAAGATACATCGTGAACCATAGTAACGTTATCACCAACTGTGGCACTGATACCGAAATTAGGGCTTAACTCGTGTGTAAATACTGCGATAAGGTCATTATATAACCTGAAAGCATTCTGGTTTGATACGGTATATCCACCGGCAGATACGAAATTGTTACCAGAGTAAAATGCGTCAACCGGTTGTGCATTGTATTCAGGAGTTTTATAAAAAGACCTGTTAGAAGATATATCAGCACCAATACGATCATAAACATTAAAAGAACCCTTCTTATAGCCTATCTGAACATCACCAAGCATCCTGTCGCTTTGGTTGCGGTTGTCGTAATATTTCGCAGCCCAATATGGATTCTTGTAATAAGCACCATAATACCCATAACGCTCAGTACCAGCAGTATCATTGTACTGCATAGCATAGAATTTATTGGTATAGTTTTTCAATTCCCAGATCGGTATATCACGTGCAGTTTCCTGTAGGTTATCCATTACAGAACCTGCGCTCTGACCACTGTTTTCGGCCCTTGAATAAGTATTGATATAGTTGATATTTACAGAAGAATAGAAATTATTGCTCAACTGTGTAGAGCCATTAAAACGAACACTGTATTTGTTATAAAAAGTATTTGGTACAACACCTGTACTGTTTATTGAGTTCAATGAAAGGAAATAAGTACTGGTAGCAGTACCACCCGACAAGGAAACAAAATTGTTCAAATCACGACCATGATCAAAAAAGCTCTTTACATTGTTAGGTTGGTCAACATAAGGTTTTACCATTTGTTTACCATCTATTATCTGACCCCAGGGCCTTAACTGGCCATCGAATAAATAACCCCAACTGAAATTTTCACGACGGTCATCAACAACGCCATTATAGATATTACCCTGACCATAAGAATGTTGTAGATCAGCATATTTCAAGATATCAGATTGGGTATAAGTAGCTTTATAAGTGATTTCCATCTTACTTGGCTTACCTGAAACATTGTGTTTACCTGTCTTGGTAGTAATAATTAAGGCACCATTAGCACCTGCTGAACCATAAAGAACTGCAGCAGAAGAACCTTCTAATACAGTAATTGACTCAATTTCATCAGGGTCAATATCATTAGCACTATTACCGAAGTCTACCTGATTTAATTGGCCAAAAGCAGAACTGGCAGAAGATAATGAGCTTTGGGTACGATCGAAATTGTTTGTAATCACACCATCCACAACCATCAACATGTTATTGTCCTTCATGATTGACTTTTCACCACGTGCAACAATACGTGTTGTTCCGCCCGGGCCACCTGTAGAACTGGAAATATTAACACCAGCAGCCTTACCTGCAAGTCCGGAAATTGCACTTGAATTGCTTCCTATTGTAAGATCTTCGTTATTAATAGTAGTAGAACTATAACCTAATTCCCTTTTCTCTCTTTTGAAAGCCTGTGCAGTAACAACCGCACCTTCCAGTTCCTTGGATATTGCATGAAGTTTTACACTCACCACACCATCAGTTTCCTTAACAGTCTGTTGACTATAGCCTATGGCCTGAATAATAAAGTAATTAGTACCATCTGGTACATCAATCATAAAATCACCATTTGCATCTGAAACAGTTCCGATTACCATACCCTTAACTGAAATACCTGCTCCCGGAAAACCTAATCCATGCTCGTCAAGTATTTTTCCCGTTACGGTATGCGTCTGTGCGAAGGCAGAAACACCTACCATAATTAACAATACAAATAGTAACAGAACTCTTTTCATACTCTTTGTTTTTCTTTTATAACAATGTGCGGTTTAATAAAACATTACCCATCACACCGGGCTACGCCCAATGAACCTATTTGGGGGGTGAATTTATTACAACATTGCGAATAAACAAAGCTTATTTTCATTTTTCTTCCCAATGGGAGGCTGTGGGAGGTGCAAAATGTTAATAAACCCTATCTTTAATGTGCAATGAGCCCAAATGTGCGCCCATTGGGATTTTTATCAGCTTGCCCCTGTGTCAAAAAACATTATTATCAAATAAATAAATTTACTTACTGAGTTCTAAAAAAAGAGCAGTATCCGGTTTAGCACCCATGCCCATTGCAGTATTAAAATCATTAATTGCCGCAGGCTTATTACCCTTATTCTTATAACATTTTGCTCTTTCCAAAAATGCTTCTGAGGCTTCTGGTACTAAGCGGATAACATTATCCAAATCACTTATAGCCTTATCCCAGTCTCCCCTTTTCACATATTCTTTGCCTCTATTGAGGTAAGGGGCATACATTTCGGGCGACAACTTGATTGCTGTACCATAATATATAATTGCTGAATCGGCCTTACCGGCAGCAAGCAAATAGTTGCCATAATTAGAATAGGCTACCGCTGATGGGTCAATTTTTAATGCAGTACCAAAGCAATAACCACAACTATCAAAAGTCTTATTAATATAAAATAATATACCCAGACCCACATACAGGTTTGTTTCTTTAGGCTTTTTCTTGATTCCTTTGTAGTAAATCTGTTTTGCATCATCAAACTTGCCCATATTACGGTAAATCTCCCCCAGGGTAATGTAAGGTGTAACAAAATCAGAATCGAGAGACATACACTTTTGCAACAAATACATGGTGGAATCATAGTACCTCGCCTTTTCGGTAACATCCTGAGTGGATACCCATTTACCATAATAAATATAACCAAGGTTATTATAGGCCGGTGGTACATTTACCGGTTCTTTTTCCAATTCATCGCGCCAAAGGCTGATGGCATTATACCATGCAGGAATCCTTTGTATACTCATTACAGAAAGTACAGCCACATATCCAGTAACTACAATAGATATTGGCACTAGGTAAGCTTTCCCAATGGATGCAAGGTAAGAAATAAGCTCCCCAGCCAGATAGAATAATCCCAGGTAGGGTATATAACTATATCTTTCGGCAACAAGTGCATCGCCTACAGGTAAAAACTGAAGAAGCAGGGCAATATTTGCCAGGAAGAACAAAAAACCAAATACAACTATTCTTTTATTGGCAGAGAACTTCCAAACGAGATATGCCACGGCTATAACTACCAGGGGAATGCTAAAATACCAGTATGGCAATGTTCCACCAATCTTGGGTGGATAAGGATAAAAATTGCACAATTTTATGGGTACTAATACCTTCCACAGGTAGGTAAATAGGGCATAAAATCCCAAAGCTACCCGCTCCGGTGGATTGTAGACTACCTTTTGCACCATAGCCCCGGCATGTTGCTGCACCATAACTGAAGTAATACCGAATGCTATTGACAATAGAAAATGGGGAATCTTTTCTATAAATACAGTTTTACTAAAAGTTCTGCCATTTAAATAATCGAACAAAAGCAATGATAGCGGTAGGCTTACAGCTACCCCCTTGGAAAGCAGAGAAAAGAAAAACATCAATAAACTGATGCCATACCAAAATACTTTTTTATTGTTTTTAACATCACTATAGTTGAGATAAAAAATGCATGACAATAGGTAGAACAAACCATATAGTACATCCTTACGACCTGAAATCCAGACTACCGACTCTACATGCATGGGGTGGATGCCAAACAATAATGACGTAAGGATAGCAACTACAGGCTTACCACTTAGCTTAAGAACCAACCAATAAACCAGGATAGTATTAAGTAGGTGCAAAACCAAACTATTGAAATGGTATAACCAGGGTTCGTATTTAACATAGCTGTATTCCAAAGCATAGGACAGGATAGTGAATGGGTGGTAATTGCCCATTACAGGATTTGAAAATATCCGTCTGATTCCACTACCTGATAAATCCTTAATAAAAGTATTATCCTGTATATAACCGGGGTCGTCCCAATTAGTAAACAGATTTTCGAGGCTATCTTTAAATACAAGCCAAGTAATAAAGGCAATAATTAATACAATTAAGAAATTAATAGGTTTACCCAAACGCGCATCAGGCCCCATCAATAAGGACAAAGGATTCTTTTTATTCACTGCTAAAGTGTTGTTAGCATCATTTTCGGTAAAGTTATCCTTTGATGGCTGAGATTTCTTTCCACTCATTTAAAATGGTTTATTCGATTATTTTTTACCCTTGAGCAGGTTGTAATAATTTGAATCGATTCTGTTATATCCTTTTGCAAGGGCAATTTCAATATCATGAATGGCATTAGGGAATAAGCCAATGGCAGTATCGCAGAAGGAACGTTCGTAATAAGGCTCGCCAGATGTGGGGTTAATTTTAATTGCCTCCCCGAAATCTTTCATTGCCGCTGCCCAGTGATTATTGCGCCTGTAAATTTTGCCCCTGTTGATAAAAGCTGAATATGCCCCACCCGGATTTAACTCTATGGCCTTTGAATATTGCATCACTGCTGTATCGGTTTTACCCAGATACTCCAAAAAATTACCAAAATTACTATAACCTTCGGAAGTGGGGTTTAGTTGTAATGCCTTTTGAAAACAGAGGCTGGCAGATGTAAAGTCTTTTTTGGAATAATAGAGCATACCAAGACCCTGGTAAGGAGTAACTACATCGGGCCACATTTCTGCTGAGGTTCTTAGTAAATAGTAAGCCGAATCGAAGTATTTATGCCGTTCCTGCTTGTCTTTGGCATTGTACCACATATCGAAGTAGATAGCACCAAGATTATCAATAACTACCTGAGAACCAATGGGTACCTGCTTTAGGTTATCCCTCCATAATGTCACTGAATCATACCAAATCCGGCAGCGATTCTTGCTCATGAACCCTAGTCCTGCAATTATGACTACCGACAAGCCACCAACAGCAATCCTTATTGTACTACTTTTCTCATCCTCAAAAGCTATGGAGACAAGCCAGCCGGCAACGAAAAATAAACCAATGTAGGATAGGTAGGTATACCTATCGGCCATAATCGCCTCCCCCACAGGTATTAACTGAAGCAGGAGGACAATGTTTACCAAAAAAAATAAGCCACCGAATACTACTACCCTATTTTGCCTGAAATACCTATAAACCACCAACACAATTGCAACAATTGCCAGTGGATAAAGAAAATACCAGGATGGCAAAGAACCATTGAACCGGGCAGGATAAGCATAAAAATTACATAATCTGGCAGGCCAAATGAGCTTTTCGAGATAGGAGAAAAAAGCATAAGCACTGAGAGCAATCCTATCAAGAAAACCGAAATTAACTGAGCTAACATTTAAAGCCCCACTCTGGCTTTGGATATAATAGGCAGCCGCACCAAAACACACAGCAAGGAAAAAGTGAGCTATCTTGGAGGTTAAGTCTTTTTTAGTGATTTGTCCATTTTCAAAGAAATCAATTAGTAATAGCACCAATGGCAAAGTGACAGCAATTGGTTTTGAAAGCAGGGAACAAACAAAAAGCCCAAGGCAGGCCCAATACCACTTATTAAGCCCTGCTTCTTTTGTTCTTATAAATTTAACATAGGAAATACACGACAGCAAATAAAAGAAGGAATAAAGCAACTCTTTCCTACCAGATACCCAGGCTACCGGCTCTACGTGCATAGGGTGTAAGGCAAACAACAATGCCGTAACCATTGCTGCAATAGGCCTGCGGGTTAGCAGATTGACCAACCAAAAAACAAGTAGTGTAACTATAATGTGCAACAACAGACTATCAAAATGGTAGAGACCCGGCTCCAATTGGGCAAAATGGTACTCTACAGCATATAGTAATATGGTAATGGGGTGATAATTGCCCATTGAGGGTGTAGTGAAAATGTGCTTTAGCCCTGATGCCGAAAGGCTTTTCACCAAATCATTCTGTATAATGTAAGATGGATCGTCCCAATTGGTGAATTTATTATTGAGGCAGGGGTATAAAAACAAAAAAGTAAGCACAGCAATAGCCGCCATCATCATTATTAGCACTGGCCTTGACCCGGCAAACTTTCCATCTTTTACAGGTATAAAACTATTTTGCTCCACGTGATAAATATACTTTCAATTTTGGAATATCGCTTGGCTAAGGTAGGAATTTGTTCCAATGTGGGATGAACTAGGATGAATATTTGGTGGGATATGATTTTTCTGGGAGAAGACTATTATCGGTGGCAGATATGACAAATTCCAAAAGTTGTCAAATCTTATTTGTCCACCATTGCCCCATTTGTCTAGAATCAGGATTTGCGGAATTTCAGGACAAATAGGATTCAGATTTTTCAGGAAAGGAACATTGTACGGTTGCAGATTTGACAACTTTCTAAAAGTTGCCAAATCTTACGGCTCTACCCAATTTTATCTTGCACTATAACTAAGTCAATATTCGAAAGACTATGATTTTTCTGTTTACCCCCTCTAATAAAATACCGATTCCGGCAATTCGCCTTTTATGAGGCCGGCATCTTTTGCTTTTTGAAATAAGGTATTGATGGCCTGACGTCCATTTTCACCAAGGTCGGTGGTATATTCATTTACATACAAGTTGATGTGTTTGCGCATTACGTCCTTTTCCATCTCCTGCGAGTTAAGGGTGATGAAGATGCTGTATCGTTTTGATTTTCAATTACATGTATGTTTTCGTAATTTCCCATCATTGCCCCATTTTATCAAGAACTATGGTAAAGCCTATGATTTGATGGGCTATGAATTCAAAGGAATACTCTTAATAAAATACCGATTCCGGCAATTCGCCTTTTATTAGCCCGGCTTCCCTGGCTTTTTGGAACAAGGTATTAATAGCCTGACGGCCATTTTCGCCAAGGTCGGTAGTATATTCATTTACATACAAGTTGATGTGTTTGCGCATTACGTCCTTTTCCATCTCCTGCGAGTTAAGGGTGATGAAGGGCGATAGATTAGGGTAGCGGCTCCAGGAGTAGGCAAGGCTTTCTCTAAGTATGGCATCTATAGTAGCACAAAGTTCCGGGTCATAACTACGGCGCATAACAATACCCCCCAGCGGAATGGCAGCCTGCGTGGTATGTTCCCACCAGTCGCCCAGGTCAATTATTTTCTCTAAACCTTTGGCCTGATAGGTAAACCTACTTTCGTGTATGATTAATCCGGCATCGAACCTACCATCCAGCACGGCATTTTCAATCTCGCTAAATACCAACTCGGTTTTATTGGTGGCTTGTGGGTAGGCCAATGTCAATAAAAGATTGGCGGTGGTATTAAATCCGGGAATGGC
>CAIWHI010000622.1 GCA_903912435.1 uncultured Bacteroidota bacterium
CAGCCATAACGATGGTAAAAAGCTCGACCTCTCTTTTTGCTATAATGCTACCAAAACCGGTCAATCAACCAATGAGGTGCCCTCCCCTATTGGCTACGGAATAAGTGAAGAACCACTACCCAACGAAACCAATACCCCACTCGATTGTAGCAATAAAGGGTATTGGCAGTATAGCCTACTCAACCATATTGTACCGCAAAGCAATAAGGCCAATTTCTCTTTTGATGAATCAAAAACCAAAGAACTGGTGATACTTTGGGCTAATCAGGAAGCTATTGGCAAAATATTTATTGAGCCGCATCTGGTTAACCGTCTACACCTATCCCACCCCAAAATAAGATTTCATGGGTGCCATGCGGTTAGGCACGATGACCATATACATGTGCAATTGAAATAGTATTTTTGTTAAAACAATTCCCCAATGACCCCCAACCCAGAAATAGAAGAATTCCTTTCGCAATATGATGAAAAGATCTTTCAACATGCCCAGAAATTAAGGCAACTGCTAATAACCCATTTGCCCGACATAACTGAACAACTGGATATGAAAGCTAAAATGATAGCCTATTGCTATGGACAAAAATATGTAGAGCTAATCTGTGTCATCATCCCATCAAAAAAAGGACTTAAACTCGGCTTCAACCGTGGCACCGAACTACCTGACCCTGCCGGACTATTGGAAGGAACCGGTAAAATCTCCCGCTACATACCCATAAAATCTGCTGACCAAATTGAATCACCTGCCATAACAGAACTACTCACCAAAGCATTGGAAATCTATAAAGAAAGGATTGGAATAAAGAAACCAGATTAAACCCTCCATTTATTCATCCGAATTCATAAACCCGAAGGGTTGATATTATTGTAGAATAATATTATTAAAGCTCTTAAAACCCTGAAGGGCAATGTCTTTAATTTAAGCATTTCGTGTTAAAACAAATATACTTTTCGCTTATTTCAATATGAATATACAGCGTGTGGCGCCCTGAAAGGGCTCAATATGTTAGCCCAGGGCATCGCCCTGGGTATATCGATGGGCGGAATTTGTAAGCCCTGCAAGGGCGACATCTCACCGCAAAAGGCGTAATTGAAGGATAAAATATATTTGGAAATCCATAAACCCCTTAACTTAATGCCATTGCCTGAAGGGGTGATATTATTTCACCATCAAGCAAATAATACCACCATTTCGGGTTTAAAAATTTTAATTGATTTGTTCTGAATCCCTCCCTAATTCATTTCCCCCTTTTGATTATTTTTGGATAATCATGAATGCCCAACCACCCAAACAACGTAAAATAATCCATATTGATATGGATGCGTTTTTTGCATCGGTGGAACAAAGGGATAATCCGCAATATAGAGGGCTGCCATTGGTGGTTGGCGGATTACCACAGGGCAGAGGAGGCGTGGTAGCAGCCGCAAGTTATGAAGCACGCAAATATGGTATAAGGTCGGCAATGCCCTCTAAAAGAGCCTTACAATTATGTCCAGATGTGATTTTTGTAAGACCTCGTTTTCCTGCTTATAAAGAGGTATCCGGGCATATCCGGGAGATTTTCCATCGATATACCGACCTGATAGAACCACTTTCATTGGACGAGGCATACCTTGATGTAACTGAAGACAAACAAAACATAGGCTCAGCCATAGAAATTGCCCGGCAAATAAAAGCAGCCATAAAAGCTGAACTACACCTTACCGCCTCTGCCGGTATCTCCATCAATAAGTTTGTAGCCAAGATAGCTTCAGACATGAATAAGCCTGATGGGCTGACCTTCATTAGCCCGGCACAGATTGAACAATTTATGGAAAACCTACCCGTATCTAAGTTTTATGGGGTAGGTAAGGTAACTGCAGATAAAATGCGCAGCCACAACTGGCATACCGGTGCCGACCTCAAAAAGCTAAGCGAAGAGGAAC
>CAIWHI010000623.1 GCA_903912435.1 uncultured Bacteroidota bacterium
AATGTTAAGTGTTAAATAGATTGCCCTTACCAATGCCAGGAAGGTGCGCGCCTTGCCTGTACCGGTATTGTACAAACCTGATTCAGGCTGATTTTCCATTAACCAAGCACAAATATTAACCACATCTTTCACGTATATGAAATCGCGAATCTGCTCACCATCTTTATAATCTGGATTATGGGAACGGAAGAGTTTTACTGCCCCATTTGTTTTTATCTGATTGAAGGCATGTATAATCACTGAGGCCATTCGACCCTTGTGGTATTCGTTGGGGCCAAAAACATTAAAGAACTTAAGTCCGGCCCAGAATGGTGGACAATTTGGTTGGTTTAATGCCCAAATGTCAAATTCGTTCTTTGAAACACCATAAGGGTTTAAAGGCTGCAACTGTTTAATGATGTCATGATTGTCCTCATAGCCATATTCACCATTGCCATAAGTAGCTGCAGAGGATGCGTAAACAAGAGGAATATGATGCTGCGCGCAAACCTCCCAAATATTTTTTGAATAATCGAGATTCCACTTTTTATGAACCTCATAGTCCATCTCGGTGGTATCGGTACGTGCACCAAGGTGAAAAACATACTTTATTAATCCGGGATGGCTTTTAATCCAATCGAAAAACTGCTCCCTGTGAACCTTATGAATGTATTTTTTGTCCTTTAGATTGGGTACTTTATGCTCATTAGAAAAATCATCTACCAAAATAAGTTGGGTAAAGCCCAATTCATTAAGGTAGCCAGTAAGATAACTACCTATGAAACCGGCAGCCCCGGTAACTACTATCACATCATTTGTATTCATGCTACTTTTATGAATTTTCTTAAGTGAAAGTATAGTATTGCAGAATAGACAATAATTAAATAGCGTTGTATGCTAATGATGCAACGCTATTTGTCATTTTATAATTGTTGAAATGTAGAAAACCTGATAGATTTTAACAACAATTATTTATGTTCAGCAGCAGGTTTTTCAGCAGCAGGAGCTTCAGTAACAGGCTTAGCTTCTTCAGTTTTTTTAACTTCTTCAGCTTTTTTGCCTTCCTTTTCACCGGTAGCTTCATGTCCACCTTTCATCTCAGTCTTTTCTTTTCCTTCGCCTTCTTCACCACCTTTTTCGGCCTGGATAAAGTTAAGTGCAGCAATAAATAGGCCTACTATAATAACTACCAGCCAAAAGCCATTTTTGAAAGGAATAATGGTTTTATTTTCTTTTGGTTGATGTGAATGTGTACCGTGATCCATGTTTAATTCTGTTATGGTGCAAATGTAAACTTTTACTTTGTTTTTCTAAATAGTGGCTCAAAAAAATGTGGTGGGGAATTTGTACAAATTGTTAGGGTGATCATAGAAATAGGAGGAGATTTGGTGGCATATATTTCCTGTAAATTTATTGTATTATCATCTTTGTAAATGTTTGAAATCACTAATAAATATCAACGAAAATTTCCCATACATAGCATTCAGAATAGATAGAATATAGACATATCAATAAGAGATATAGTAAATTAATACTGTTTTCATAATTACATAATCCTTTCTTAACGTGGATTCCTATTATTTGGCAAACCAATTTTAGAATTTTAACCCCAAATTATAAAACATGAAAAGAATTTTTACGGTAATTATCAGTTTATTGTGTTTTACTGGGACTTGGGCCCAGGAAACCACATCCGGTATCCAAGGAAAGGTTACTGATGAAAAAGGCCCCATTCAGGGTGCAATAGTAATGGCAACACACCAGCCTACTGGCACACGATATGGCACTGCAACAGAGATTGGAGGTAACTACTACCTGACCAACCTGCGCATAGGCGGACCATATACTATATCAGTAAATTTTGTGGGCTATGATTCAGTATTGCAAGAGGGTGTTTACCTGGTATTGGGCCAGGATTTTAGTGCTGATTTTAAACTTGAAGCTTCTAAAACCACATTAAAAGAAGTGACAGTAACTGGCAAGTCGCAGGACAAAGTATTTAACTCCAAAAGAACAGGAAGCGAAGAAACTATCAATCGTGCCCAAATCAATAGCCTTCCAACAGTATCGCGGAATTTATTTGATTTTATAAAGCTTACACCGGGGGCAGCCCCATCGAGCTTTGGGACAGCATTTGGCGGACAAAGTGGCCAGTACAACAACTTTACCCTTGATGGAGCAAATTTCAATAACTCATTTGGTCTTAGCAGCGTAGTAGGCGGACAAACCAATTCAGCGCCAATAAGTCTTGAAGCCCTCGAGCAGATGCAAATTTCCCAGACTCCATTTGATGTGCGTAATGGTAATTTTACCGGTGCCCTTATTAATACAGTAACCCGTAGCGGAACCAACGACCTGAAGGTAAGTATATATGACTATACTAAAAGCGCCGACTTTATAGGTTATAATGTAGGTAGCACTGTAGTACCAAAGCAAACATTCAATTACAACCTTTATGGTGCATCAATAGGTGGTGCAATTATTAAGAATAAAGTGTTTTACTTTCTTAATTATGAACAGGAACAAAGGACTGACCCTGGAACAAGCTATGTAGCGTCAACAGCTTCAAATCCTGCCACCCCTGGCAATGTAGCTAGTGTATCGGCTGCTAATGCTGATTCGCTGAATGCTTTGAAGCAATACCTGATGACAAAATATAATTACAATCCAGGTTCTTTCCAGGGTTATAGTTACCGTACACAAAGCAGTAAATTAACTGCGAAAATAGATTGGAACATTAATTCTAAAACACATTTACATTCAAATACAATTTCCTTAGCTCATTAAGGGACGTTCAGGCCAGCAACAGTGGTTCTGTGAACACCAGCTATGGAAGGACCCCTGGCCAGTATGCGATGCCTTTCTCCGGTAGCGGCTATACCATTAATAATAATGCGAATATATTCCTACTTGAGTTAAATTCAACAATCTCTGGCAGGGTTTCAAATAAGGTTCAATTGGGTTATACCCAACTGAGGGACTTCCGTAATGCACTAACGTCTTCTCCATTCCCTTTAGTTGATATCCTTGATGGGCATGGAAACCCTTATACTTCATTTGGCTATGAGCAATATACCTATGGCAATAAGTTGAATACTGATATTTACCAGTTTAATGATATAATTACCTGGTTTAATGGAGATCATGAGATAATTGCAGGTACACAAAATTCATTGAAAACATACCAAAATGGGTTCTCCCCAAGTTACGAAGGCGTTTACAGGTTCAACAGCTTATCTGATTTTTATAATAACAAACCTGCTGCCCGTTACGACCTTTCTTATACCCTTGACCCTAATGGTGCCTTCCCACTTGTTGGCCCTAAGGATGCAGAGTTTGGTTTTTTTGCACAGGATAAATACCATGTAGTACCAAACCTGTATATTACTTATGGCGTACGCATAGATATTCCTGTATTCTCAAATACATTCCTGGATAATAAAGTAGTGGATACATTGAATAAATTTGATAATGGTGTTGTGCTCCGCACAGGACAAACACCATCTATCAATCCACAGGTGTCTCCAAGGGCAGGTTTTAACTGGGATCCATTTAAAGACCACAAAACCCAGGTACGCGGCGGGATAGGCCTTTTCTCCGGTCCTCCGCCATTTGTTTGGTTCAGTAACCAGGCCAGTAACTCAGGGGTAGCTCTTTTTGGATCTGTAAGTAATGGCCAGGGCTATTATTTCAACTCTAATGTTGGTTATTACAGTGATTCAATACGTAAATCAATTGCAAGCTCAGGATCAGGGTTATCTAAATCTTATAGCCTTAATGTAACAGACCCTGACTTCAAATTCCCATTATCGCTTAAGTCAACGATTGCTATAGACCGCAAACTTCCATGGGGTATAATTGTAACCGGGGAGTACAGCTACACCAAAAACACAAATGCAGCCTTTTTTGAAAACCTTAATCTGCCAACAACTGGTGTGGCTATCAACAATGGTGGTGATAATCGCCTCAGATACTCAAGTCAGGCTATTTATCCGGTTGGTGGTTCTTCAGCTGCATCGGTTACCAACCCTAGCATAGGGAATGCTATTTATATGACTAATGCAAAAGATGGGGGTTTTGTTTCTATGTTCTTTGTTCAGGCGCAGAAAAACTATAAAAACAGGATATTTGGAAATATTTCCTATACCTATATGAATGCAAGGGATGTAATGGTAGGCGGATCTACAGCTTCTACTATGTGGAATTCAAAGCCAACTACCGGCAACCCTAATAACCCGGATGTAGGCTTTAGCAATGCTTATCTACCTCACCGTATAATAGCTTCATTCTATTACAGGAAAGAATATGCCAAGTATTTTGGATCACAAGCCGGGATTATTTTTGAAGCAGCTCCATCAGGAGTTGGTTCTTATACTTATCAAGGCGATCTTAATAATGATGGAGGAACATCAAATGACCTAATATACATACCAAAGAGCCAAAGTGAAATAAAACTTGAACCATCAAGTCCTACAGATACCCGCACCACTGACCAGATTTGGAGTGGTCTTAACAATTTTATCTCACAGGATAAATATCTAAGCAGCCACAGAGGCCAGGTGGCCCAGCGAAATGCCCTTGTTTATCCCTGGTTTAAGAGACTGGATCTGAATTTTACACAGGATTTTTATATGAGTGTAAAACATTCAAAAAGGCATATGCTAAAGGTATCTGTTGATATATATAACTTTACCAACCTGATTAATAAGGATTGGGGTGTTTATCAAGTACCTAACTCAACAAGTTTCCTGAAGTTTGATAAGATGGATGTTGATGGAAAAACTCCAATATTCTCATTCCCGGTAACAACCAGTTCGTTTAAAAACGATATCGGTCTACAATCACGTTGGCAGATGCAGATTGGCGTGAAGTATATGTTTGATTAATTACATTAATTTAAACTAATTATCTAAAATAGGAGAGGGTCTAATTTAGGCTGTCTCCTATTTTAGATAATACTTTTTGCACTATTATATACACAACCTTGATTTTCAGTTATTGAATTACCTGCTTTTTAATACTTACGTTTTAGATTTTAACTTTTGATTTTTGAATTTGCAAAGCATCGTTTTAACTTTTCACTTTTAACTTTTGCCATAGTTTGGACTACCTTTGCACCTTCATTAAATTTAGGTCATGCTTGATACAATTGAATCTGCGTTAGAAGACATTAGAAAGGGAAAGTTACTGATAGTGGTAGATGATGAAGACAGGGAGAATGAAGGCGATTTTGTTACCGCTGCCAGGAATGTAACTCCAGAAATTATCAATTTTATGTCAAAGCACGGGAGGGGACTTATTTGTGCACCCCTTACCGAAAGCCGTTGCAGAGATTTGAATCTTAACCTAATGGTGGAAAATAACACAGTGCTCCACCAAACACCTTTTACCGTTTCTGTAGATCTTATTGGCCACGAGTGTACTACAGGGATTTCAGCACACGATAGGGCAATGACTGTTCAGGCATTGATAGACCCCGCGACCAAACCGTCTGATTTGGGCCGTCCGGGGCATATATTTCCCTTAAGGGCTAAGGAAGATGGTGTTTTGAGGCGTTCGGGCCATACCGAGGCCACTGTTGATTTGGCACGCCTTGCGGGTTTCGAACCTGCCGGCGTACTTGTGGAGATTATGAATGATGATGGCACTATGGCCCGTCTGCCTGAGTTGATGGAAATAGCCAAAAAATTCGACCTTAAGATTATTTCTATAAAAGACCTTATTTCCTATCGCCTGCAGACTGAAACCCTGATAAAGGAAGAAGTAAGGGTG
>CAIWHI010000624.1 GCA_903912435.1 uncultured Bacteroidota bacterium
AGTGCTGGGCGATAACGGTCAACTGATTTGGCGAAAAGCCAACGGCATTGATAATAGTCCCGTGGAACCCTATTCGGAACAAAAAAGCATGAGCAGCGAAACCACCTTCGACAAAGACACTACCGACATGGAACAACTGCGGCGGGTTCTGATGCGCATGGTTGAGAAACTGGCTTTCGACCTGCGCAAAGACCAGAAGCTCACCGCATGCATATCGGTAAAGGTGCGCTACTCCGACTTCAATACCAACCAGATGCAGCAAAAGATAAACTATACCGCATCTACCACCAAGCTTACCGAGCGGGCACTGGCCCTCTTCGAAAAAGTATATAACCGCCGGGTGCTGATAAGGCTGGTGGGGGTAAAATTCACCGATATCATCTCGGGCAGTGAGCAGATTGACCTGTTTAACGACGTAGCCACCCAGATAAACCTAAACCGTGCCATGGACAGCATACGCCTGCGCTTTGGCAGCGACATCATCAAAAAAGCAATACTGGCACCCGGTAAAGACGAAGAAAACAAACCCAAAACCATCAAGCCCGACCCCTTCGGCCGTGCCGACCGTAATAGTGGTGCGGGGAGAAAGGTGGGGGTTATCAATTAATTAGTTTGCAAAATGAAAACAATACAATAACTTTGGCAAATGAATATCATCGTCAAAAGAGCTATACTCTATTATGTTGATATGTACCCAAATGCAAAAACTGCATTATTGGGTTGGTATAATGATTTTATAAAACAAGAGTTTCAGAGTTTTAATGAACTGAAAGCCACTTATGGAAATGCAAGTATCATAGCAGGAAACAGGGTTATTTTTAACATTAAAGGAAATGACTATCGATTAGTAGTCTCCATTAATTTCAGACAGGGAGCTGCATATATAATATGGTTTGGCACTCATAAAGAGTATGACAAAATTAATATTGAAAAAATAGAATTTGATATAAGAATATTAAGATACAAATCACAATAATATGGCTTGGGGGATTTTAAAAAACGAGGAAGATTACCAGAAAGCAATAGCCCGTACTATGGAGATTTTTCATGCGGCAGCTAATTCACTCGAAGAGGATGAATTAGCACTATTACTACTACTTGTAAAAGATTATGAAGAGAAATATATTCACTTGCCTCCGGTGAGCCTGATTGATATTATAAAATTGAAAATGGAAGAAAATGGAATGAAAGCTAAAGACCTTGAGACCATTATAGGTTCCAAAGGACATGTATCATCCATTCTTTCAGGCCGTAGGGATATCACACTTAAAATGGCTATAAAACTAAAGGAGCATTTTCACATACCAGCCGATTTGTTTTTACAGGCAGTTTAGGTAGTGTATTAATAGTAGAGGAATTTATTCAATAAATTTAATTTTCCTAGTTCGGCCTTGTATCCAAACTATGTCTGATTGTACCTAAAGACGAATAAAACAAGCCCTACCCCTTCGGCCGTGCAGACAGCAATAGCAGCGCAGGGAGAAAATTATAGTACAAACCCCAAAATAAAAAAAACTAAAGCGTAACCCCTAAATCCACGTTTCTAATCACCTAATATAACATCAATCCGCTTAAAGGCATCATTATTCTTCACCACATACTCCAATGCACCCTTTTGTATAGTCTGTAATGCCTTGCCATACTGGTCTTGCGACGAAAGCATAATTACTGTAACGCTCTTATCTAGCTTCTTTATCTTCTCTAATATTTGCAAGCCATTTCCTGCATTTTCCACAATTGAATCTAATTGGTAATCAAGAATAACAACATCAGGGTTTTCAGCCAGATGGGCTATGCAATCTTCACCTGTATGAAAGATACTTACCTTGTTAAATGGTTTTTTCTGTAGATGGTCACTTAGCATCTGAGCCATCATTTCATCATCATCTACTACAAAAATATTCCTGTATTTGATAGCCATATCCGGATTTGTTATTCGGAACGAAATTAAATAAAATTACCTAATTCAACTCTCGATTTTTCCCAATCTTTTTCAAATTCCGACAACATTTCGGGCAGTCTTTCCAAACTATGCAATTCTATAGCATAATTTTCCATCGTCTCAGCCATTTCCCTCGTTTTCTGCATACCCATATAGTTTAAATGTGCCTTCATTGAATGAATTATTTTAGCCATATCATTAAATTGGTGATTTTCAAGTGCTGATTTTAATTTATTAAGATTGGCAGGTGTTACCTTCAAATAAATAGTGATATATTTTTTCATCCTGTCAGCATCACCTTCGCAAAAATCATAAAGGAAATTGAGATCAGTAACCGTATCCCGCAGCTGCCTAATGGGAGTTGTGGGTTCTGGTTTATTACTTAATGTTTCAACCTCGTTCACCACTTCTGTATTTTTATAATACTTAGCCAGTGTATTGAGCAATTGCACCCTTGTAAAAGGCTTGGGCACATAGTCATTCATGCCGGCATCAAAACATTTATTCAGGTCAGTATTCAGCACACTGGCAGTAAGGGCTATGATGGGAATTTCACGCTTCTTGCCGGTAAGGTTTTTGCGGATGTATTCGCTTGCTTCCAGCCCACTCATTTCTGGCATTTGGGCATCCATCAAGATCACATCAAAATCACCTGCCTGTAGTTTATCTATTGCGATTTTTCCATTTTCAGCTATTTCCACTCGCACACCTTTTATCAGGTTTTCGAGTGTATCTTTAATTACTATCTGGTTGTATTCATTGTCTTCGGCTACCAGTATCTTAATTCCAGCCAATGAGCTATTGTCCACCTTGGTCTCTTTTACAAGTTCATTGATTTGCTGGTCAGATGCTAACCCATAGCTAATATTAAATGAAAACTCCGAACCCTTGCCTTCTTCACTCTTTACTTCCATTTTGCCACCCTGCAATTCCACAAGTGTTTTAGAGATCGATAACCCAAGGCCTGTACCTCCATATTTACGCGAAGTACTGGCATCTACCTGCTGGAAAGATTCAAACAACCGCCCAACTTTATCAGCAGGAATACCAATTCCCTGGTCTATTACCTTGAAATGGATGGCTACTTGAGTCGAGGCACCCTCTCCTTTGGAGTGGGTAAGGCTATTGGCGTATTCAACCAATATGCGTACATTCCCCTTTTCTGTGAATTTTATTGCATTTGCACATAAGTTGATCAATATTTGATTCAGCCTTGATGGGTCACCAACCAACACATCAGGTATATCCCTGGCAATTATTGTCTCTAAAATAAGCCCCTTTTCTTCTGCCTTAAATTGCATAGTGTTGTAAACCTGTCCTACTTGCTCCCTAAGCATGAAAGGTATATGCTCCAACTCCATTTTACCAGCCTGTAGCTTGCTTAGATCGAGAATATCATTGATGATGACTAGTAAACTTTCTGATGATTTCTTAACTGCCGATAGATATTTATTCACTTTTGGTGACTGAGGATTATCAATAATAAGATTGGTCATCCCCAGTACTGCATTCATAGGTGTACGTATCTCGTGGCTCATGTTGGCAAGAAACTGCTGCTTGAATCGCTCACTTTGCTCGGCACGGTTCTTTTGCTCTTCTATAAGTTTTTTTGCCTTCCTGGTGTATATTAGGATATAAACCGAACCTCCGGCAATAATCAGCATAAGGATGCTGCCACCCAATAACAATTGCTTCTCCCTCTTTTGTTTCAATAATTCTTCTTTTGCAACTGCATCCTTTTTATCAAAATCATATTGCATTTGCTGCTGCACCAGTTTCTTTTCATTTTCTTTAGAAAATAAAGAATCCTTCATAGCTACATAAATTTCAAAGTTTTTCAGTGCGTTGCCATATTCACCCCTCAGTTTATAAGCTTTGGTAAGCAAATCATAGCAATCGAGAATGATGTCTATTTTTCTATGATAACTGGATAATTTCTTGGCTTGCTCCAGGTTATCTATTGCCAATTTCAGGCTTTCCGATCTAGTTTTGGGTATAATGCCGGAAGGTAATTTCTCACCAGGTTGAGTTATAAATGTATTAATTAGTAGATTTGGCTTAAATAGGGTATCAGTTGTGTACAAATAATAAGCACTACCCAGATCTTTGAGGTTATATTCTATTTCACTTGAGTCAACGATGGCAAATGCATTTTGTAGGGCTTTTTGTGCATAAAATATGGCTGCGGGATAGTTTTTCTTTTTTGCATATAGTTCACTGATATCCCTTGTAATCAATGTTGCCTCATGATCTTTATGGAAATCGTTCATTCGTTTCACTGATTTAAAACAATAAGCCAATGCTGTATCATTTTCAGGAAGGTGACTGAATGTTTCACATACATTTGCAGTAGCATCAGCAATATTTGTGGTATCATTTACTGCTTCATATCCTTTTAATGATTTTATGAAAAACTCCAATGCCTGCGGGAATTTATTTTCATAAAAATTAAGGACACCAAAATTACCAATTACAAGAGCTCTGGATGCTCCACTATCTCTCAGCTCTTCTAATACTTTTAACGCTTTATATAAATATTCCTGGGCTACCGGATAATTGCCATCCATCGTATATACAGTGCCTATATTATTATAAGTCCAGGAAAGTTTCGTGGTCTTACCATTGGCCTCATCGATTTTCAATAGTTGCAAATAATATTCCAGAGATTTAGTGTAATTTGATAAAGTTTTATAACTAAGGGCAATATTATTTAATGGCTTTGTAATATCAGTTGTATTGCCGATTTCTTTGTATATAGCTATAGCTTTTTCGAAATATCCTATGGCAATATTTAATTTTCTTTTGTTTTTATAGCACCACCCAACACAATTAGTTGCCTTTGCAATTCCTTTTTTCCAACCTAACTTGGTTGAAAGCCGGATTGCTTCCATACC
>CAIWHI010000625.1 GCA_903912435.1 uncultured Bacteroidota bacterium
GCCATGATTTGCAATTGTTGCATTTCTATTTTCTTCTCTTTTACCTTGGTTTCGCCCTGCCATTCCAGGTTACTTATTTTGGCATTATTTTCAGTACTAAAAACCGAATCACGTATGATTGAATATTGCTTATAAGTTTCTAATGCTTCCTTATAATTACCCATTAGTGCCTGGGCATCAGATAATACTTTGGAATACTCCTGTAGCGCATTTAAAAAACTTATTTCTTTACTTAATGCTACAGAACTATTCAAATAAGAAATTGCCTTTTTCAGTAATAGATTCTTATCCTTTGGTATGGTTGCCTCCTTACCATCCAGAATATCAATACCGGGCAAACTAACCGGAGTTAAATTAAATTTACCAGATGTATCCTGATAAATATTAAGATATGCCTCACCTATATTGCCTAATTCAATAGACATACTGCTTTTATCGCCCAATTCTTTGTCCATTGGGTATGCTTTGAAGAAAAACTCCAGGGCTTTGGGGTAGTCGCCTGATAGCATATAAGCAGTACCTATATTACCAGTATTTTGAGAAATACCCGATTTGTCGTTGTGATCTTTGTAAATTGATAAGGCTTTTGAATAATATTCAAGTGCTTTAGGGAAATTATTTTGTGCTAAGTAAGCACTGCCAATTTCGCCAAGTATAAGGGGAATATTTATTTTATCCTTTAATTCTTCGCTTATTCTTAGGGCTTTCTGGTAAAAATCAAGTGCCTTGGCATACTCTTTTTGTCCCAGATAGATTCGGCCAACATTCAATAAATTGATGGCATAATCCTTTTTATTGCCCAAAGCTTCATTCAGATTAAGTGCCTTGAGCCAATACTCCAGTGCTTTAGGAAAATCAGATTTGGTATAATAATTAGCACCCAGATAGGTGTTTAGCTTAGCACTACCCTGCTTCCAATCCAGTTTTTCAGCAAGTTCCAAACCTTGCTTGCCAAATTCAATGCCTTTTTCAGGGTTTGCATCATAGTAGTAATAAGTGAGCTCAATGAGCATACCAGCCACTACAGTATCCTCCCTGTCTTTAAATTCATCAGATTTCAGTACTCTCGCCAGGGAGTCAAAATGTCCTTCGTCTTGCTTTTTCTGTGCTAAAAGCAAAGCCGGCAGTAAAATAATTAATAGGCAAATTATTTTCCTCATTTGAACTCTTGTTAAAAGTTAAACCGGCTTAGGATTGACTATGTTGATTCACCTGCTAAAGGCAGGGTATAAGTTCAACACATAATGAATAGTACTGAACATAAAGTTCAGCAAAAAATTCAATTATCAAATAAAAATTTAGCAGGAGAAATTTCAGGTATCTCCTTCTAAATACAAATTAAGATTCACCCAAATTATTGGGCTGGTGGAGGATCATTAGGCACTTCTACCCATTGGTGAAATGATTTTGCAGGTGGGGTCGTTGGTGGATCAGCAGGACATGGACCGGCAGGTGTAGGTTGCTGAGGAGGTAAGGCCTGGCTCACTACGTGACATTTACCGCATTTCCATATTGTTAAAGCCATAATAAATTGTTTAATGTTCCGTAAATATAAGCAATTTAATTACCAAACATAAAAAGGGAGAGAAAAGGGGTGTTGAAAAGAAATGCCAGAAGCCCAGACAAGGCCGTGTTGGGGGCTGGGGCGAGTGAGAGAGGAAGGGGGGTGAGGGTGTAGGTGGCCACCTCGTTGCCAAGCTCGTGCCCGAAAAGCCCGACGAACATCAGGGACCGGCTGCGCTGTGCCAGGGGGAGGGA
>CAIWHI010000626.1 GCA_903912435.1 uncultured Bacteroidota bacterium
ATACACGATACATCGGTTGTAATGATATATTCTGCCCCGGTATCAAGGGCACTTTTAACTTTTGTCTGCGCCATACCCATTGATATTGGCTCAAACTTCACTGCAAATGTGCCACCAAAACCACAGCAGGTTTCACATTCTTTCATTTCTACCAGTTCCAGGCCTTTTACCTTATTTAGGAGTCGCCTTGGGCCGGCTTTTATGCCACATTCCCTTAGGGCACCACAGGCATCGTGGTAAGTTGCTTTGCCATTAAAGGTTGCTCCAATATCCTCAATCTTTAAAACTTTTGTCAGGAATTCGGTGAATTCGAACATATTGCCACAAACCTGATTGCTCAGGTTATGGTCTGAACTATTGTCGAATAAGGTTTCGTAATAATTACGCACATAACCAGTGCAGCTACCACTAGGGCCAACTATGTATGAGTTTTCTTTAAAATCGTGCAGGAATTTAGTTGCTACCGATTTGGCTTCGTCCCTATAGCCTGCATTAAATGCAGGTTGTCCGCAGCAGGTTTGTTTTTGGTTGTAAGATACTTTACAGCCTAATTTTTCCAGCACTTTTACCATATTCATCCCTGTTTCAGGATAAAGCTGGTCTACAAAACAAGGTATAAATAATTGAACGTTTTTCAATGTAATATATCAATTGAGCACTATTACGAATAAGGGAATCAGGAATATAGAATAATAGAGCCTAATCCACTAAAACCATGCTAAGGTAGTAAAAGGTAAACATACTCATTCAATTAGTGGCATTGAATTTGTGAATTTGGGTTTTGTGTGGCAATAAATTAGGGATGGTTAGGGATTTGAATGGATGGTTAAAATGGGCAAATACCTGATTTGATGGATGAGATTGGCCTGAATTAAGTATTTTTGGTTTCAATGGAGCCACAAGTAATTATAAAGTCGGTAAAAATAGCTGAAGACCTGGAAGAGATAACAGAAATGATGAAGGAATTGCATGTGCATGAGCATAGCCTTTTTGATAAGACTGACCTATGGCCTAACATTCAGGATGGGTATATGCGCCACATCATAATGATGCAGGAAGAATATGAGGGTACTTTTCTTATTGCTTACATTAATGATGCCCCAGCAGGATTTATTTTTGGCTATATTGAAGAACAGGATGATAGCCGGATAGAGATTTACATGGGTAAGGAATTGTACATTTCAGATGGATTTGTAGTCCCTGAATACAGGGGGCAGGGCGTATATAAGAAGCTCAATACCGAAATTGAAAATATTTACATAGAAAGGGGTGTAAAACGTATTTGCCGGCACACCCTTATCAATAATGCCCGAGCCCGTGGTTTTCTGGAGCGTGAAGGGTATTTTGTTACAAGGTTGCTTTATGAGAAGTGGATGTAGGGATTACAATCTACTTACTTATACTTACATAAAAACTACATCCTTTTCCGGGTTCTGATTCAATTTTAATTGTGCCATTTAGTTTTTGAACCAATCTTTGGACTGTAGATAATCCTATGCCAGTCCCTTTTTTATTATACCTGTCCGGGACACCCAAGGTGGTAAACAGATCAAATACTTTAGCCTGGTTTTCTTTGCTTATGCCCGGACCATTGTCAGTAACGGATATTTGCCAGGTATTCTGATTATTGGATATTGACACAGATAAATTCCCAATTTCTTTATCATTATACTTAATGGCATTACTACAAAGGTTTAATAAAATCTGGGCTAATATTGATTTTGAAGTGAAGATTTCTAAATCGGAATTATTTACCTCAAATATGAAATCTACAGGTATCAATAAAAGTTGTTTTACTTCTTCAACTAATGATCCAAATGAAAAATTTTCTTTATGATTTTCTGATTTGTTGATATTGAGGGTATGGGCTAATATGCCATCAATCATTTCAATAGCTTTTTTGGAAGTGTTTTCCATCATTTCAAGTAGTGACACAGCCTCTGTATCGAGTTTGGATGCATATTCATCCTTCAAATACATCACTGACATTGCCAGGCTATTGTAGGGCGATTTCACATCATGGGCTACAATATAGGCGAATTTAGATAAATCACTGTTCAGTTGTTCCATTTCAGCTTTTTGTTTTGCCAATTGTTGTGTTTTCTTCCTGATTTCAAAATAGGAAACAATTTGCCTGGCTAGTGCTTTAAGTGTTTCTATTTGTTCTTTTGATAATTTATTAGGCTTATTGTCAATAACACAAAGTGTACCTAAGGCATTACCGCTTTCGTTAACCAATGGCACACCAGCATAGAAACCTATATTTGGATCACTGGTAACAAGAGGGTTATCAAAAAATCGTTCGTCTGTGCTGGTATCGCCAATAATAAATATATCATCGGGCTTTAGTATAGCATGTGCACAAAATGCAATATCCCTGTGGCTCTCTTTAGGTTCATAGCCAAACCTTGATTTAAACCATTGCCTGTTTGAGTCAATTAAAGAAATTAAGGAAATTGGCATACTGCAAATTTCAGCTGCAATTTGTGTAATATCGTCATAATCTTTTTCATTCATTGTATCTAGTAGGTCATACTCATACAATGCCGAAATTCTGACAATTTCATTTTCCGGAATTGGTGCTGCAGCCATATTTCTTCAAATTTTTAATAACAATAAAATACTTTTTAGTCTTTTATTGGGCAAATATAGGATTTGAAGAATTGCTATGAATAATTACTAAATAATTAATATGTAATTGAATGATAACGTGTGTAAATTATTTTTCGTACTTACTGCAATAGCTATACCATAAATGATTGCCAATCCAATTAACAAGTTGATTAAGCATTGGGCTTTAACTCATGCGCGAAAAATCTCCCATGATTAATCAATATGATTTATAATATAAACAGAGAATCAGTAATTATCTTCCACCACCAGCCGCAAGCGCTGCTGAAATCGAAATAGCTACTGCAATAGTTGCTGCACATCCGATACCGAAACCTTCCCATGTTTTACGTTTCTTAATTTCAAATGCCTTTGACATGTAACCTTCTCTATAGTCTCTGTAATCCATCATACTAGGGTCAGGGAAATTTAAATGGTCGTATCTTGGCGGGGTGCGCGCTACAATAATTGCAGGAATCCAGCCATAGCCGAAAATTAATACACTGGCCATACCACCATAAAATGCTTGAGATCCCTTGTAGTATTTTTTTGCATCATAGCTTCCTTGTTCCCAAAGCGTCATTTCATGTGAATATGAATTAGTTTTTACATAATCTTTATTGTCAAAAGTATCTATGTTGCCATTTTCATAAGTAATTCTACATACATCAGTAACTAGCAGTGTGTGCTTTGGTCCATCAGGATTATCATACATATTATACTCTACTTCCCTCGTTCCTATTTTCTTGACCCTGGCCTTTATAATTTCCCCATTTCTTCTGGTTATAAAATCCTGTCCATAAACAATGTTTGCAGCTAGAGAGATGTTTAACAATAAAATGATTATTCGTTTCATAACGAGGTTTGTAAATCAAAAATAAGGGAATACACAATAAAAGAATGAAATTCTACTATCCTAATTGTAAATTCCTCAATCTGGGCATATTTAATAGCCCAGGTTGAGGAAAGATTTGTTCTGCTATTTTTATTAGTAGGATTAATCCTATTTATTTAATCAAAATCTCATTTTAAATTAATTGAGCGGATTGGCTAGTACATGTAATACTGACGATAGCTTCAAATTTGTGCCACTTGCAGGTATTGCATTCACATGTGCACTTATCCTGAAATACATGGTGTCTTCTACAAAATAGTTTTTTAGATTTACTGATGTAATTGTATAAAAATCAATGGATTGGGTGCTTTTAGGTACACCATATTTATATGCTACCAAAACCTCGGGTTGGCTTTTTGAAGAGATATATAACTGTACAGTATCCATGAAATCGAAATTCTGGGTAGCTGGTGCTGTTATTTGGAAGTTTAGGCTCTTAAGGTCTACATCTACTATCATATTAGCGGCAGTATTATAGGTGGCTATAAAATCTTTTGAATTTGTTGCAACCGGTATTGCAGGAAAAGGGATGGTAACCCCCATAGGTAATTGCATTCCCTCTGTATAGCCCTGAACAGCAGGTACCTGCATTTGCTGGCTAAATGGTAGGTCAACATTGATATTGGCCAATTGTTTTATTTTAGAGCAGGCAGGCAATAAGCTGAAAGCAGCAAGAGTACATAACAGGATTAGTTTTTTCATATTTTCTGATTTGTTTTAATTGTAACAGAGCAAAAGCCGTGCCACAAGAGTTGTTTTGCTTAATATTGCATTCTTTTTGGACATAAATGGATAAATCAATAGCATTTCATACCCTGGGTTGTAAACTCAATTATTCCGAAACATCAACTTTAAGCCGAAAGTTGGAAGATGATGGGTTTGTAAAAAGGAATTTTGACGATGTGGCAGATGTGTATGTGATAAATACCTGTTCGGTAACAGAAAATGCCGATAAGGAATGCAGGATGATAGTAAGGCAAATTCAAAAAAGGGCTCCTGATGCAATGGTGGTTATAACAGGTTGTTATGCTCAATTGAAGCCGGAAGAAATAGCGAGGATTGAAGGGGTGGATCTTGTTTTAGGTGCTGCCGAGAAATTTAATCTGGGTACCCACCTGAAAGAGCTAACTAAAGCTGAGGTAAATGGAGTAGCCAAAATTTGTTCTTGCGATATTGATGAGGTAAATGGTTTTCAGAGTTCCTATTCAGCAAACGATCGAACAAGGGCTTTTCTGAAAGTGCAGGATGGGTGTGATTATAACTGTAGTTTTTGTACCATTCCATTAGCCCGTGGTCATAGCCGGAGTGATAGCATTGAAGGTGTACTCAATAATATGCAGGAATTAGCCCTTGGTGGAACAAAAGAAATAGTTTTAACAGGCATTAATTTAGGAGATTTTGGGAAGGGTGAAGTGGGGGGACGAATACATAATAGTTCATTTTTCGAAATGATACAGGAAATGGATAGGGTAGAGGGGATTGATAGAATACGCATCTCCAGTATAGAACCCAATCTACTTACATATGAGATTATTGAATTTGTTTCCAGGTCAAATAAGTTCATGCCCCATTTTCATAT
>CAIWHI010000627.1 GCA_903912435.1 uncultured Bacteroidota bacterium
GATAAGAAACATCCTAAAGAAGAAGAAAAGGCGAAAGGAAAACCGGCTACTGATAAGGACAAAGCCCATCCTGCCGACCCTAAAAACGCTAAGGATAAGAACAAGGATAGCAAGCCAAAAGACGATAAAGACCACAACGAAAAGAAGGCTAAGGAAGAAGAAAAGAAAGCTAAGGACAAGAATAATAAGGATAAAAATGGGAATCAGGTAGCACCCAAATATGTGTACCCTGACAAGAAAAATAATTAACAGTATTTAAATCTCAATGCAATATGAGTAGAAAAGAGCAACCAATTATCGTAGGCCTTGACATTGGAACCACCAAGGTGGTAGCCATAGCGGGCAGAAAAAACGCGTTTGGTAAACTGGAAATTCTCGGTCTTGGCCGTTCTGATTCACAAGGTGTGAGTCATGGGGTGGTAATGAATATCGAGCAATGCATTCGCTCGGTAGAACAGGCTATTGAAAAATGTCTGCTATCCAATCCTAACCTCACCATAAAGGAGGTTTATGTAGGCATTGCAGGACAGCACATTAAAAGCCTCCAAACCCGTGGCGACAGGGTAAGGACTAATAATGACAGTGAAATAAATAAGGAAGATATTGACCTGCTGATTAGGGACCAATATAAGACTTATATACCTGCAGGCGACCAGATTATTGATATTGTACCACAAGATTTTACTGTTGATAATACTGCTTATGTGGTTGACCCTGTGGGTATGAGTGGTGTGAAAATAGGCGCCAACTTCCATATTATAACAGGTGACCGTAATGCGATCCGCAATATCAAGCGTTGTGTGGATAGGTCGCAACTCATTACCCGCGACCTGGTATTGCAACCACTTGCGTCTGCTGCTGCTGTTATGAATGATGAAGACCTGGAGGCTGGTGTAGCCATAGTAGATATTGGTGGTGGTACTACCGATATGGCTGTGTTTTATGATGGTATACTGAAACATACTGCGGTTATCCCTTATGCCGGTTCTAATATCACTAACGACATCCGTAACGGATTAGGAGTATTACGTGCCCAGGCTGAGCAAATGAAAGTACAGTTTGGTACTGCCCTTGCTGATGAGGCCAATATAAATGCATATATTACTATACCAGGCCTGAGGGGGCTACCTGCCAAAGAAATTTCCGTGAAAAACCTTGGCCATATCATCCAGGCCAGGATGCAGGAGATTCTTGACTATGTGGTTTACCACCTCAAGCAGGTTGACCTTGAAAAACGCCTTTATGGCGGTATCATCCTTACAGGTGGTGGTGCGCAGTTGAGGAACCTCATCCAGCTTACAGAGTTTGTAACCGGATTGGGTGCCCGCCTCGGCACACCTAATGAGCACCTTGCCGGTGGCCATTCTGATGCATTGATGAACCCAATGTACTCAACCTGTATCGGTTTGATACTAAGGGGCTACCACGACTACGAAAGTGGCAGGTTGCGCTTCGCAGGCGAGGGTGGCAATTATATTCACCTCAACAATGAAGACCTTGGTACTTCATCGGTAACAACCGACCCTGTACCTGAGGCTCCGCCATTACCTAAATCAGAAATCATAGACATTTTTGAAGAAGCCAGACCCAAAGCCGCTCCGAAAAACGATAAAGTCAAAAAAATGTTCGACGGCCTGAAGGGTAAATTCATGAAACTCTTTGAAGACGTTGACGACCAGGAAATAAACTAAACACAACTCCATTAAATTTTTCTCTAATAAAATAACCATTATTTCATAACTCACAAATCAATTAATATGATACATTTTGAAATCCCTAAAAATCAGTCCTCAATTATTAAGGTAATTGGCGTAGGTGGCGGCGGGGGCAATGCCGTAAATTACATGCACAGTTTGGGCATAGATGGCGTAGATTTCGTCGTGTGTAATACCGATTCCCAAGCCTTGACATTAAGCCCTGTGGCTAACAAAATCCAACTGGGGCCACATCTTACCCAGGGTCTTGGTGCAGGCGCAAACCCTGAAATAGGAAAACAATCGTGTGAGGAAAGCATTGAAGATATTGCTAAAATATTAAAAGTAAATACACGCATGGCCTTTATCACTGCCGGTATGGGCGGCGGTACGGGTACAGGTGGTGCCCCTGTGGTATCAAAAATATGCCGCGACCTGGGTATCCTTACTGTAGGTATTGTTACTACCCCATTTACCTACGAAGGCCGCAAACGTATGAAGCAGGCACAGGAAGGTATTGACCGTATGCGTGACCATGTAGATACAATCCTGATTATATCTAACGATAAATTGCGCCAGCAGTTTGGCAACCTGCCTTTCACACAGGCATTTGCTAAGGCTGATGATATATTGGCAACTGCTGCTAAATGTATCACTGACGTGATTACATCTACCGGACAAATCAACGTTGACTTTGCTGACGTTTGTACGGTAATGAAAAACGGTGGTGTGGCTATCCTTGGTAGTGCATCAATGAGCGGAGAGAACCGTGCCCTGATGGCTGTAGAGGCTGCATTAAATTCACCATTGCTGAATGATAGCGATATCAGCGGTGCTAAATGGTTATTGCTCAACATCACTTCATCAGCAGGTGAGTTCGAGCATACAATGGATGAGGCAGAAGCTATCCAGGCTTATGTGCAGCACCAAGCAGGCGACAATTGCGATGTGATCCTTGGTATGGGCCACGACCCAAATCTGAAAGATAAAATATCAGTAACTGTAATTGCTACGGGCTTCCACCACAAGGCTATTGCTACCGAAATGCCATCTAAAAAGGATAACGATAAGATAGTAGTTACCCTTGGTGAAAAAGCCAATATAGCTGATGTTTATGTTCCGGATGCCACACCGGTAATGAAACAATATACCAGCATGGCACCACAGATGTATGAAGCGCCACCAAGCACCTTCAGCATGTATGATACCAGGCCCGAAGAAACTACAGTAGCTGAAACTTCCAGCCATTTCTCTTTCACACTTGAGGAAGAAACAACCACCAATGAAACTGAAACCAATGTAGAAGCTGAGGCAGAAGTTGAGTCAACAACATCATGGTTTGTAGAAGAAAAGCGTGAAGAAATACCAATGACACTGGTGATGAAGGCTGAAGAACCAGTTGCTGAGCCTGTGCGCCAGCCTGTAGTTGAAGCCGTTCAGGAGCCAATCAGGCCATTATACCGCGAAGCAATGCGTGGCGAGCGCCAGTTGAGCGAAGACGAGTTGGAAGAAAAACGCAGGTTTGAAGAGCAGAAAAAAGCCCTTGAAGACCGTGCAGAACGCCTCCGCCGTATGAGCTTTAA
>CAIWHI010000628.1 GCA_903912435.1 uncultured Bacteroidota bacterium
CCTGAAATACTCGTAATAGGCATATTCATGATTCAGGGCACTCATCAGGTTTTGTGGCTTATCATCCATTACCAGCTGACCTATGCCATGTATAAGGTATTCATCGCCTTTTTTGTCATCGAATACATCTTCCACCGGATTTTCAACAACCATATAAACCCCAATACCATTGCCAAAGGTGTTGCCAAATTCAATATCCTGCTGCGCTATCTTGATTTTAGACTTATTGCCAGGCTCATAAAAACTAGTTATAGACACCCTGGCCTGGCGGTCTGATACATATTGTTCACCTTCATTTTTCAATAATTGCTCAATACAATGCTGATATTCATTAAACGCTGCTTCCCTTGCCTCGATAGGACTGGCATGAGAAAATTTCTGGGATACCTCAACGAAATCCATCTTATTGTTGTCCATAAGGTGAATGGTCTTCCCTTTAATAACATAATGAATAGCTGGCGTCATATCTGTATTGAATGCGTGTGCTTTTAGGCGATTACAAAATAATTATAACAGGCAATTTAGCTCATTTTTCATCAAAAAATGAAAAACAACATCCCAAAAGCCTGATTAATCATTACTATTGAAGCAAAAATACTAAAATGGACTGGAAAAATCTGAGAATCTGATAAATGATAAGTCCCTTGCGGAAATAATCGGTTCAGCTACTCCCCAATCATACCCGATACTATCAAATCTCAATCCGGTATCATGCTCTTTACTATATTCAGATGATACCAAATAGTAGGTCATAGCACCATCTGTAAGAGATTTAAAGCCATGCGCAAACCCCTCCGGAATAAAATATGCTTTATGGTTTTCGGCAGAAAGTTCAGTGGCATAGTATTGCCCATAAGTTGGCGAGGCTAAACGCAAATCAACAATAACATCCATAATAGCACCCTGCGGACAAAACACGACCTTGCTATGCTGCCATGGTGGCAACTGGAAGTGCATACCCCTTATCACATCCTTGTGCGATAGGGAAAAATAACTCTCACGTAAATTAAATTGAATACCATGTGCAGCCATTGTCGGCTCATGAAAGGTCTTTACAAATAAGCCCCTGTTATCTGTTGGCGATGGCAATGTTATGAGGAAGGCTCCTTGAAGAGGCAATGGTTCAAAATTCATAATCTCAGTTGAAATGCAAAGGTATAAGTCGATTCTATTTTTTCTAACTTTAATTGTAGCTAACAAACATCTAATAAAGTTTTTTGGAGAGTGTTTTTCTTTAACTAAGGTGCATGACTGAAAGTTTTGGTACATGCATTGTAACCCATTAACTTCCCTTTGATGAAAATAATCTGGTTTACAGATATTGCATAATTTAATTTCATTGCCGCCGTAGATGCCAAGGGCTTTGTAGAAACAATCAAAAAAAATGAAAACTGCTCCACCGGAGTAACAAATTTGTTGCACAAAAGTTCTTTGAAAATGACGTAGTATATACCGGCATATCTCATAATTTACTATCAGAAAAAGTCAGATACGACACCCTCACCTTCGGAGTAACAAATTTGTTGCACAAAAGTTCTTTGAAAATGAC
>CAIWHI010000629.1 GCA_903912435.1 uncultured Bacteroidota bacterium
TTAAATTGAATTTATTTGCTGAATATTTATTTGCAAAAATCACATCTATGTCAACAGAAAATGCTAAATTTAATGTACGCAATAGGACTGTAGAAATTAAGTGGGTATCTCAATATTGCGACCATATTTTAGATAATTACATAAATAAAAACAAGGACCATGATTTGACGTTTTCTCAAATTTCGAAATTATTGAAAACATGTTCCATTTTTGAACAGTTTAAAGGCCGAATCTGGTATGCTTACAATATGATAAATGGGGTGAAATATAGAATAGTAATTATTTTAACCCCTAAATTTGCAATTATTAAAACTTGTTATCGCTATGGCTATTAAAAAAATAGAAAAAACTGATAAGTATGCCAATTACCGTTATCAGATTCAATCAGAAACAGAACTTGATGAAGCTAAGTGGCTTATTTCAGAAGGTGATTTTAAGGATCTTGAAGAATATATAAATTGCCTCACAATTGCAGAAATAAGACGCATGAAACGGCAGGATGCCGAAAAACAAAAACGTGCTATTGCGAGGAAAAACCGGAAAATAGATCAAGTAAAAAAAAGTAATGCTGCCTAATATATATCCTACCAATTTTTCAACCGCCTTGGCTTTTTCAACGAAGGAAGACGCTTAATTGAATTAGAGATTAGCAGTCCGCTCTTGGGGATTTACTTTTGCGAAGCCGAAGTGATGGGTATGTATTCTACCAATACAAACTAAATTAAACCCCTTATATAATCTAAATTCAACTTAACACTTATTCAATTCCCCTTATCCCAAATCCTTAACAAAACAATTAGATTAGGTATAATAAAGATTGATTTCTTTATTTATACTTTTGTATCCTATCTGAACCCACAGATAATTCTGATGCGTATAAGTATCAAATTTACAGGGCCTTAGGGCATTTTTCCTTCCTCCGTTTTCTACGTAGTTGTCAATATTTTTCACTTATACCTAAAACAATCTAAAATTTATGGAAGTATTCCTGGTTCATCCGGTTCTTTATGTAGGACTGGCAGTATTGCTTATTTTGCTATTTAAGTCTGTAGTTAATGCCGGTGGTGATGAAATTGTAGTGTTGGAAAGGCGCTGGTATGGTGCCAGCATGCCTGAGAACAGAACCATTGCCAAGTCTAATGAAGTAGGTGTGCAGGCACGTATTTTGGGTCCGGGCATGCGCTTTTTAATGCCTTTTATTTACAAGGCCAGTAAGTATAAATTTATAAAAATTAATAAGGGCCAGGTGGGGTTGGTTACTGCCATTACCGGTGAGCCATTGAAATCTGGGCAACTCTTTGCCGACCCAGTGGATTGTAATTTTTACCAGGATGGCGAGTTGTTCCTTAAAAATGGAGGTCAAAAAGGACCTCAGGTAGCAATATTGCCTGATGGGGAACACCGTATCAATCCCTTTCTCTTTCAGGTAGAGATAGTAGATGTGGTTATGGTAGGCGAGGATGAGGTAGGTATAGTAGAATCTATAGCCGGTGAACCTTGCGAAAGGGGCAGGATATTTGCCAAACCCGTAGACTGTGATGACTACCAAAATGCCGAAAAATTCCTATTCAATAAAGGCCAGAAAGGACCACAGATTAGGGTGCTGGGCCCCGGTAATTATCGTATTAATACTATGCTCTTCAAAGTGAGCATTGAGCGGATAGTAAAAGTAGATGGAGGTTATATGGGATTGGTTACCGCAATGGATGGTGCAAGCATACCAGAGGGTAGGTTGCTGGGTAAGAAAACCGATGGCCATATCAACTTTTTGGATGGGGAAGCCTTCCTGAATAATGGTGGCGAAAAAGGCCGGCAGCTTGAGGTGCTGATGCCGGGTAAGTACCGTATTAATACTGCCTTGTTCAAGGTTGATTCATCAGTTTATTGGACATCAATTAATGCTGATGAGATAGGTATAGTAACTGTAAATGAAGGTAGGCCAATTATAGACCCGGCCAAAATAGCCGCTGATGAGGTGCCACTAGACAAGCACAATAACTTTCAGGATGCCGCTGCCTTCCTCGCAATGCATGGCCAGAAGGGCTTGCAGATACCCGTTTTAAGGTCGGGTAATTATGCCATCAACCCATGGTTTGCAAGTATTGATAAGGTATTGATGACAGTTGTGGAAATAGGCAA
>CAIWHI010000630.1 GCA_903912435.1 uncultured Bacteroidota bacterium
AAGGTCTTTGTCTTGATGAGCTAATACCATAAATCTGTGATATCATCAGCCCATTGGTCAGGTCTTGCCACGTTCTGCCACCATTTCTGGTAACATAGATACCACCATCATTACCTGAGTATATTGTAGCCGGATGTTGTTGGTTGATGGTTATAGCATGATTGTCAAGGTGCACCACACTTGAGGTGTCAAGTCTTGCCCATACATTACCACCGTTGGTAGTGTGCGCCATATATGCACCACCTACTATGATGTAATTGGAATCAACAGGCGAAATAGCAAGGATTCTATCGTAATAGCCATATAAAACTGCAGTGGTATCGGCTGGGGTAGTTGGGGTAAATGTATTTCCCTGGTTGTGCGACCATTGCAGGTTATTTGCCGCATCCAATACCCAAATTGATTTTGGTGAAGCTGGTGATACCCCTATTGTAGCCCTGTCCATAGTTGGGTTTACTCCTGCGTGTAGGGTGCTCCATGTTGCCCCTGCATCATAAGAAACCCTTAGGTCATGGTCGTTGATGGCATAAATAGTATCTGGTTGGCCGGGATAAAATGCCATACTATACACATGCCCGGTTTCTACCGATGTCCAGGTAGCACCGGCATCAGTGGTTCTTTGAATGCCATTGGTGGTGGCGGCTAATAAGATATTGGTCTTGGTGGGATGGAGTAATAATTTTTGGATAATGTTGGTATTAGCCTGGGTATAGGTAAGCCCGGTAGTATTCCAGCTATTGCCACCATCGGTACTTTTCATAACACCTGCACTATAGAGCCCGCCCCAAAAAATATTATAAAGACCAGTGGTGTACCCATATCCATCACCAGTGGCTGCATAAAGTGTATCAGGGTGAATGGGGTTTAGGGCAATATCTGCAATACTTAAGGAAGGGAAGTTATCGGTATTAGAAGTCCAGGTGGCACCACCATCATGTGTTATAAAAACCCCACCACATGCAGCGCCTACAAAAAGATTATTAGTATCCAGCGGATTGATTGCTATGGCATTGATACGACCTATCCCCTTTGAGTTGGCGGCCACGGTTTTTGGTCCAAGTGGTTTCCAAGGGCCTACAAAACGTGTTGTCCTATTCGCATTTCTATGGGCAGTTTGGGTTGATTTCCAGGCATCAATAAGCACACCGGGGGAGGGTAGGTTGCCACTGGGGTAGCACCTCGGTTCCACAAGGTTGAACCAACGATTGAAGCGGGTGAGCTCATTATCGGCTTCATGCTCATTATCCTCCTCTCCGGGGTTATGTAATATATTGAATTGGAATTGTTTTTTTATTTCATAGATATTGGTGGTATTATAAGGTTGACTGCCATTGGTAGGAGCAGTTATTACCAATTGGGCCATTGCCATATTGCCCAAAAATATAAATACCAGAGAAAGAGTAAGGAAGCGCATTAGTATGTTGAATTATGAAATAAAGGTAAGATAAAATGATGGAATGGAATCATATAGGTAGGTTAACTCGGTGAAGCCTCAATATTTATTAAAATGGTTTCCAACAACAGAAAAATATTCAAACTAAACCATTGTCTTTATTTTCCATTTTATATATTTGCAGTAGTAGTCTTATTCCTCTAAGTGTATTGCGGTATTAAGCTCGGTTTTATAACAAATATTCCAAAATATATCGTAAATATGTTTGCTCCGCTAAGAATTTTATTGATTGTTCTTTTAATGTCTCCGGTATTTGTAACACATGCCCAGGATAAGGATTATTTGAAACATGGTAAGGATTTTTGCCTTTGTACTTACAAACGGGTATGTTATGATTGCTGGGAGTGTAGTAAGGATAGGTATGAATTGAAATTCCACAATAAAAGTGATAAAAAGGTAAAGAAGATATCTTACATGTTCTACTCTGAAGTCTATAACAAGGTTCTGGAAAAGGAAGCTAAGATTCAGGGTAATGTTATTGACCGTAATCACATTGCATTGGTATATATCTGTCTGCCACAGGGCGAGCATTGGATTATCAGCGAAGTAGAATTTACCGATGGTACTAAAAATACCTACAGAATTAAAGAAAGGATGGAAAACTTCATACAGGAGCCAGACGAGTGCGATTGTAATGAATAGTTGAATAGATATTATTTTGAGTGCCCAATAGGAAAGAAGTTTTCTATTGGGCTTTTTTGTTGTGTGTGGCTTTAACTGCTCTACCTACGTAGTAAACTAGCTTATTTGAGAAAGCATCTACTATTCCATTATATTTAAGGTAAATCACTTATTTTATCGCCCTTAATGTTTTTATATGATTTTAATTTAGTTTTACTATAAGAGTGAGTGCTTATAGGATGAAATAAACTTTCGGAATCTGACCGAAATGACTGGGAAATTACTAGGCTATCTCCAAAACAATTAAAGCTATAATATCTATTAGAATTGTCGAAGTTGCCCACTCGAAATCTGAAATTTATTGAGTCCGTAATATATTCGCACATTATATCCCCACCCAATGCACCACTTCCGAATTCTGTATATACTTCAATATAGATGTTTTCACAAACACTAACTGTGCGATAATGTTTACCTTTTTGGTAATTGTGTTGGCAAGAATAGAATAAAAGAGGAATGGATAGAGCAAGCAAAAAATCGTATGTAATAAAAATATTTTTCTTCATACTTCAATTTTATTTGGACTAATAAGTCCCCATCAAGCATTGGTTCACCTGTCCAGCTCTCCCAACTGTTAGGGCAGATTTGACAACTTTTTGAAAGTTGTCAAATCTGTTTGCAAACGTATATGAAAACTTCACTCATTCTACTCCCTACCAAAACGATAAAAGGGAACCCTCGCAGGCCCCCTTTTATCGTTATTACAAATAACTTATTCAATTACTGCTCCACAACCATATGGAACACCAAATTATCAGTTTCTGAACGGAGGTTAAGGATGTACATACCATTGGCAGGGTTATTACCCATTATGATTCGTTCATCTATTTTACCTGCATTCACCCTAA
>CAIWHI010000631.1 GCA_903912435.1 uncultured Bacteroidota bacterium
AATTCCAACATTTTTTTCAATCGGCACTAAGTATTTTGCTGATTATATAAACAAAGAATCAATGAGCAACATGCTAAGTAACAACCTACATTTAGAATAACAACCTCTATCACTTAGGAAAAATATCCGATTTCCAACATTATCATTAAATTAACAAAGAACACTACATAATTTGAAAGATTTTCTTAATCTTTGCACAACTTATAGCTTTTTATTAAATTTATTTGTAATTTATACCAATGAAACTCTAAAAAATCCTTATACCTTAAGTTAAAATTCTTATAAAATAGCCAATTAAACTCATTTAAGTACCTCTAAAAACAAATACTAGAATATTCAGCACGATTTTTGCTGCTTATTTTATTCACTAATCAGGATAAATGGAACAACAGATATTTATTAATATACCATTACAAAGGACTCAGCGTCAAAACACCCCACCTAATACCGAGATCAGCGATATTAGAGAAATGTTTGTTGACATGAACCAACGTTATATGGTTTATGAGCCTTCTTCTTATTACTACACTATAAAGCGTATGATGGATATTGGCTTCTCCTTGATATTTATTGTTGCCGTGATGTCATGGGTATTACCAATCGTTGCCCTGCTTATCAAATTGACTTCTAAAGGTCCAATATTTTTTATTCAGAAAAGAACCGGATTTAAAGGCATCGCTTTCGATTGCTTTAAGTTCCGCACAATGTATGTAAATGACGAGGCTGATACCAAACAAGCTATCACAGGTGATAAGCGCATCACACCAATAGGCAAATTCCTTAGAGTAACACACCTTGATGAAACACCACAGTTTTTCAATGTATTATTGGGAGATATGAGTGTAATTGGTCCACGTCCGCACATGCTTTACCATACCCGCTACTACTCACAAAGAATACCATACTACAACCTGCGCCACGAAGTGCAACCAGGTATGACAGGCATGGCTCAGATAAAAGGCTATGTAGGCGAAATTAGCATAGAGCGCGAATTACGCAAACGCATACAATGGGATATTTATTACATGAAAAACCAAAGTATCCTCTTAGATATCAGAATATTATTCAGCACTGCAGGTTGTGTATTAGAAAAAGTTGCCGGTATCTTCAAGTCTAAAAAAGAAGAGTAGTGGCTCAAAACAAGCCATTTTAATAAAGCTGTTCCACATCACCGGACAGCTTTATTTTTTTGCTATTTGAAGCAAAATTCCCTTTTTTACGCATTTTGTGGATAAAAAATAGATGAAAAACCACCAAAATGCCCCAAAATGACTAATGTTTTTATGGATAGTGCAAAATGTAATTTCGCTTTTTGGCTTTAATGATTACTTTTGCACTCCATATAAAATTTATAATCTTCATGGCTACAACAGCAGATATGCGTACTGGTTTAATCATTAAACTAGATGGCAGCCTTTATTCGGTAGTGGATTTCGGACAGAACAAAACAGCCCGCGCGGCAGCAAAAGTATGGGCTAAGCTCAAGGGTATTGATAACTCAAGGTCTATTGAACATACCTGGAACTCAGGAGATACCATTTTCCCTGTACGTGTTGAAAGACGTAATTACCAATTCCTATATAAGGAAGACTCTGGCTTCAACCTTATGGATACCAATTCATTCGAGCAAATCATTATCGGTGAGTCAATGATCGACCGTCCTGAATTGTATAAGGATGGACAAGAGTGCTTCGTATTGGTAAATACCGAAACTGAAGTACCGATGGGTGTTGAGTTACCACCAAGTGTCAATTTATTAGTTACTTATTCTGAGCCAGGCGTAAAAGGTGATACTGCTACAAGGGCAATGAAAAATGCCACTGTTGAAACCGGTGCTACTGTTCAGGTTCCTTTGTTTGTAAACGAGGGCGAACTGATAAAAATTGATACCAAAACAGGAAATTACGTAGAAAGGGTAAAATCATAATACAAGGGGGATATATATCCCCCTGTTTATTTTTACAGCTATATATACTATTATTGGTTGTGGCTATAGGGAAAATCCATTTTTAATCCTGCATAAAAATGCAGGTTTTCAATTTTACTTAAAACAATATTCATGGAATATAAACAAATCCAGGAGCTGATAAAGACCATCAACAAATCTAATATCAGTGAACTTAGTATTGAAGAAGGTGACTTCAAAATAGTGATCAAGCAGGAACTTACAGGCCAGGTACAGTTTACCATGCCACAACAGATGCCTATGCCTCTCCAAACCATCCAGGCACCTGCTGCACCGCAACCTGCTGCTGTTGCAGCTCCTGCACCGGCTCCGGCTGCTGCACCGGCAGCGGCACCCGCTTCAAATGCAGTTACCATCAAATCTCCAATGATTGGCACTTTCTACCGCAGCCCATCGCCCGATAAGCCAGTATTTGTAAACGTTGGCGACGAAATAAAGGCAGGCCAGGTATTGTGTATCATTGAAGCAATGAAATTGTTCAATGAAATAGAAAGCGATATCAGTGGCCGATTAATAAAAGTAATCGCCGATGATTCATCTCCGGTTGAGTACGACCAGCCATTGTTCCTGGTTGAACCAATGTAATCACCAGTTTCCTTCCGGAAATCTGGCCAAAATACCCGGTACTGTAAGGTAATATGCTCATGGTCTAGTTTGTTATACAAATCAGACCATGTTCTATATACTACAAGTATCGTTGTCTAAAATAAATTATGATATAAACCCCAGTGGTTGTCATTTTTGTTTAATCATTTATTAAAATACGATGTTCAAAAAAATACTGATTGCCAACAGGGGAGAAATAGCCTTGCGTGTTCTAAGGACATGTCGTGAAATGGGTATACGCACAGTAGCGGTATACTCTACAGCCGATAAAGACAGCCTCCACGTGCGCTTTGCCGATGAAGCTGTCTGCATAGGCAAGCCACAAAGCAGCGATTCTTACCTGAATATCCAGCATATAATGGCCGCAGCTGAGATTACCAATGCCGATGCTATCCATCCCGGCTATGGTTTCCTTGCGGAAAATGCCAACTTTTCAGAAATATGCGCACAATATCACATTAAGTTCATTGGTCCTACCCCAGAAATGATCAGGGCTATGGGTGATAAAATCACAGCCAAGGAAACAATGATTAAAGCTGGAGTACCCGTAATTCCGGGTTCTGAAGGTCTGCTGCAAAGCACTGATGAAGCCAAGCAATTAGCCAAAGAAATGGGTTATCCCGTAATCATTAAAGCTACAGCAGGTGGTGGTGGAAAAGGAATGCGTGTAATTTGGGCTGAGAGCGAACTGGAACATGCCTACAACACAGCAAAGATAGAAGCAGCAGCTTCTTTCAAAAACGATGGAATTTATATGGAGAAGTTCGTTGAAGAACCCCGCCATATCGAGATACAAGTTGCCGGAGACCAATTTGGTAAGGTTTGCCACTTGAGTGAGCGCGATTGCTCTATCCAACGCCGCCACCAAAAACTGGTTGAAGAATCTCCGTCACCATTCATGACATCTGAATTAAGGCAAGCAATGGGAGAAGCTGCCATCAAAGCCGCTTCTGCCATAAATTATGAAAGTGTTGGTACTATAGAATTCCTTGTGGACAAACACCGTAATTTCTACTTCATGGAAATGAATACACGTATTCAGGTAGAACATGGTGTTACAGAAGAAGTTATCAGCTACGACCTTATAAAAGAGCAAATAAAAATAGCCGCAGGTGTTCCGATTAGTGGTAAGAACTACGAACCCACCATACATGCTATCGAGTGCAGGATTAATGCAGAAGACCCATACAACGACTTCCGCCCATGCCCTGGTAAAATAACAGTGCTACATACTCCCGGTGGTCACGGTGTAAGGGTTGACTCACATATCTATGCAGGATACACTATTCCACCCTATTATGATTCTATGATTGCAAAAGTAATTGCAGTTGCCCAAACCCGCGAAGAAGCCATCAATACTATGGAGCGTGCACTGAGCGAATATGTAATCGAGGGTGTAAAAACAACTATCCCCTTCCACATGCAGTTAATGAAGAATGAAGACTTCAGAAAAGGTAATTTCACAACCAAATTTATAGAGAGTTTCAAGTTGGTTTAATACAAAAAGAATGAATAAGCCAATACCTCGTCATTTCAACATTTTAAACGGAATAATGATGGTATTGGCTTCTTCATTTAGGAAGGATGATTAAAACAGTTTTTAAAAAATAAAGATTATTTTCACGCCATGAAGAAAACATTGCTTATTACAGGCGGAGCCGGATTCATTGGCTCACATGTCGTACGTTTATTCGTAACAAAATATCCTGATTACAATATCGTAAACCTGGATGCACTTACCTATGCAGGCAATCTTGAAAATCTTACTGATATTGAAAAAGCACCCAATTATACTTTTGTAAAGGCAGACATCACAGATGCTGCCCATATCAATGCAATTTTCGGACAGTATAAATTTGATGGGGTTATCCACCTTGCAGCCGAAAGCCATGTTGACCGTTCTATAGTTGACCCCAACTCATTCATCAATACCAATGTAATGGGGACTGCCAACCTGCTCAATGCCGCCCGTGCATTGTGGAAAGACAATTGGGAAGGCAAACGCTTTTACCACGTTTCTACAGATGAAGTTTATGGTTCTTTAGGTGATACAGGACTATTTATGGAAACTACCCCCTACGACCCACAATCTCCCTATTCTGCCTCTAAAGCAGCATCAGACCACATTGTCCGCGCTTATGGCAATACCTACAACTTACCGTTTGTAATTACCAATTGCTCCAACAACTACGGTGCCAACCAATTCCCTGAAAAACTGATTCCGCTTTTTATTAATAATATCAAGAACAACAAACCACTTCCCGTTTATGGGGATGGTAAATATACCCGCGACTGGCTCTTTGTCGTGGACCATGCAAGGGCTATAGACCTTGTATATCATGAAGGCAAAAACGGTGAAACTTACAATATCGGTGGTTTCAACGAATGGCAGAACATCGAACTTATCAAATTGCTATGCGTAAAAATGGATGAAAAACTGGGCAGGGAAGCGGGTGAATCAGCCAAACTGATTACCTATATCAAAGACCGCCCGGGTCACGACCGCAGGTATGCAATAGATGCATCAAAGATTAATAAAGAATTGGGCTGGAAACCATCCGTAACCTTCGAAGAAGGACTGGGACATACCATTGACTGGTATCTCAGCAACGAGGAATGGCTAAACGATGTAACCACCGGAAATTATCAAAAATATTATTCATCACAGTATTCAAACAGATAACGTATGAAAGGAATTATATTAGCCGGAGGCTCCGGTACACGCTTGTACCCGCTTACAATAGCTGTAAGCAAACAACTGATGCCGGTGTTTGATAAGCCGATGATATACTATCCTTTATCAACGTTGATGTTGGCAGGCATCAATGAAATTCTGATTATTACTACTCCTGAAGACCAACCTGCTTTCAAAAAACTGTTAGGTGATGGTAGTCAGATAGGTTGCCGTTTTGAATATATAGTACAGCCTCGTCCGGAGGGTTTGGCTCAGGCTTTCATTCTGGGTGCTGATTTTATCGGCAATTCTCCTTCTGCCTTGGTTTTGGGAGATAATATTTTTTATGGTTCCGGCATGGGTGCTTTGTTGAAAAACAATGTAAATCCATCTGGTGCTGTTGTTTTTGCTTATCAGGTAAATGATCCTGAAAGATATGGAGTAGTAGAATTCGACAACAATAAAAATGTAATCAGCATTGAAGAAAAACCAGAACACCCCAAATCCCATTTTGCAGTTCCTGGATTATATTTCTATGATAATGATGTAGTTGCAATTGCCAAATCAATAAAACCTTCCCATCGCGGAGAACTCGAAATTACTGATGTAAACAAAGTATATCTCGAAAAGAACAAACTAAAAGTGGGTGTTTTAGATCGTGGTACTGCATGGTTGGATACCGGCACTTTTGACTCCCTAATGGAAGCAGGTGCATTTATAGAAGTAATCGAGAAAAGGCAAGGACTCAAGATTGGTTGTATAGAAGAGATCGCCTACCGTAACGGATGGATAAATGATGCCCAAATGGAAAAACTGGCTACTATCTATATGAAAAGCGGCTATGGCGTTTACCTGAAAAAACTAATCGGGAATCTGTAATAACCGTGAAGGCAATCCAAAGAATTATACTTAGAGCGAATCATACT